>NZ_NMPS01000221.1:0-1226 GCF_002261125.1 Siphonobacter sp. BAB-5385
AAAGCCCTTTTTCAACTATACCGGATCAGAAACTGAGCCTTACTTATCGGATTCCATCCACATTGGTCAGTCCGGCTTCAATCAGGAAGGGGAGCAGTACATGGCACTCATCCAGCTACTTAGACCGTAACCACTCTTCATTTTTCAACTTCAAATACGCAAATCAATGAAACGCTTCCTAGTCGTTTTTCTGCTCATTTTCGTCAGCAAAGTATCCGCCCAGACGCCGCAAATTCCCAAATACGGCGTCGGTGTGGATACCCTGATGATTCAGACCGTTTACACCGACCTCGAAGGCGTCGAGCACACCGAGCCAGTGAAAACGCTACGCGTAATGTCTAATACTCGCTCTGGTACGACGACGATGTATTACTCGCTCAATCCGCAGGTGTTGGACAGTCACGTTCGCAGGCGAATATTCCCTGAAACCTCCAAGTAAAGTAGTCTCAAGCCCAACCTGTACGATTACCATTTTTTCACTCCAAAACGTCAAAACTGTATTCTATGAAACGTATAGTCATAATCGTTGTGGCTTTGTTCGAGGCTTTATTGGCCAGAGGTCAAAGTAAGCCCAGCAATGATTCAAAACTCCCTTTTTTCGGAAAGCAGGGGTTTTGGGTCACTCCCGGTAATACGGCTTTACCAACCGCACCCGGTGTTACTTCAGTATTGTATCCAATTTCTAAAGAACTGATTTATTACGATACGCCTACTGGAAAGGTTTATATACGATCGGGGGAGGTGGGGTTACATACCTGCCAGGGAAGGGGCTTAGCCTGACAGAGAATAAGCTCAGCATTATCCAAGCGGATCAGGGAAGCTTGGGTAATATCCAAGTAGATCGCTTGATTTTCAATGCGGATAATATGCCGTCGCTCGTCACAGCTGAAGGTTTGAGTCTATCCAATGGTCAGTTTCTAATGAACCTGGGTACGACGACGGTCCGGATGGGTATTCAGGACTATCGCTTATTCCTTCAAAATGCTTTTGGAATTACGACAGGAGGCGGCGGTTCGGGGATTACCTGGGTAAATCGTCCAGACAACCAAAACAGTCCGGGAGCGATTGGATACAAAGCCTGGGATGCGGGATATCTATATGAATATGGCAGAAAGTCGGGTACTCAAATCATGCAATGGTTTAGGACGCTGGCTGATGATATTTTCGATAATGGAACATCGTCATCTGAAGGGGCACCGACTGCGACGGGTACGTTTGATGCGTCT
>NZ_NMPS01000222.1:0-2788 GCF_002261125.1 Siphonobacter sp. BAB-5385
AAAGCCCTTTTTCAACTATACCGGATCAGAAACGGAGCCTTATTTGAGCGACGCTGTCCATATCGGACAAGCCGGATTCAATCAGGAAGGGGAGCAGTACATGGCTTTGATTCAGCTTCTTAGACCGTAACAAACACACCTCAATGGCAGAGAATCATTTTCCAAAACCCATTATCGCCGGGAAGGGGATTTTCGTCCCGCTGGGTGCCCAGCCGGACCCCTACAAGGCCGACTGGGTATCCCTTCCCTATATCAAGAGTTTGGATGATCCCAAGCTCTACGTGATGACCTCTGAAGGGGAGATCGAGATTGATACCGGAGGCCTGGCTAATTTGTTGGCTGGCCTTGGAATCAAGATCGGCACGGATGATCAGGGCAAAGTAGTGATCAGTCTGGATCAGGCCCCTAACACGGTGGGCAGTCTGGCTATTGACAGTCTGGAGTGGGCCCGTCTGCCTGACTTTACGCCTGATCTGCAAAGCAAATCGCTACTGGTCATTAACGAAGGCCTCGCCGGAAACAAGCCCACCAATCGCATCGCTTTTTTGGACTTTATCCGCCTGGTTCTGGGCAGGCTTCAGTTCACCGATAAGCCCTCGACGCCCAATACGCCGGGCGACATTGGCAACTACCACGTCGATACGGCGGAAAAGAAAGTCTATATGAAGCTGGCTACGGGGGTGGGCACTTCGCAGTGGATTCGCTGGAACATCGAGACGGATTTTTATAACGACCCTGTAAACTCCATTCCGGTACCCATCAATTTGAACGCAGCCAACCTGGCCACGGGCGGCATTCAGCTGACCTGGGGTTATGACGCCACGGCCCGTAGCTTTGAGCTGTTTGTGGCGATCGGCGATCCGACCAGTTTTGAAAAGGCAGATGTTTCCATCGATGGTGGTCTGCGTACGTTCAATTATCCCAAGACCCTGACCAAACCCGATACGCAGTATCATTTCGAATTGCGTGCGATCACGGATCTGGGCCCGTCGGGCTTCTCAAACCGGGCCAGCGTGAAAACGCCCGTCAGTGCGAATCAATGGCAAAACATTCAAATTACCGCCATCGAGCCGCAGCAGGGCGGCCTGCTCATTAAGTTCAATACGCTGGACGACGGCGGAAATGTTCGCATCGATTATACGACCAACGCCCAGCTGGATGCCAACGCGGGCAGTGGCTGGATTTTCGCCAATTCGGGGAACATGGAACCGGGAAACAAGGGAGCCAAGCAACTCCTTCTTTTAACCGCTTCCGGTACTCAGCCGATTTACATCCGATTCTTCCGCTGGGGCGAAGGCAAGGACGCAAGCAGCTGGCAAAAGCAGGGGCCCATTCAGCCACTCGACACGGGTAATCTGGCCAAACCTACCCTGACAGGTACCCTGAATAATACGTCGCCTTCGCTTACTTCTGTGACCACGCAGGCAGGGGTCATGCACTTTCTGGAGCGTAAAATTGGAACGTCGGACTGGGCAGCGGCGGGTAGTAATGCGACGGGTAAGTTCACGCCCGGCGATCAGACCCTCGATCTTCCCTACGCCTACCGTTCGTACTATACGGTCAATGGCGTGCGGAGTAAGTATTCGGATGAAGTTCCGCTCAAAGCAGTTTCCCAGCAAAAACTGCCGGCTCCTAAAAACCTGATTGGGGCTCACCTGGGCAATGGTACCGTACAGTTTAGCTACTACGTGACCAATGCCGCTAAGGATACGTATCAGCAGCTTCAGATTTCCGATAAAGCAGACTTTTCGACGCTGCTTTATGATCAGCGACTGGGAGCCCAGTACCGCTTTGGCGATCAACCCGTGGTCATTAACTACAGTCTGGCGTCCTACCTCGATAAAACGGTGTATGCCCGGGTGCAGGCCCGCGACAACAACGGCGTACTGTTGCCGTCGGATTGGGTGACCCTTTCTAAAGCCTTAACCTCGGCTCTGGACATGGCCGTGCCGATTCCTTCGCTTTCGTACGATGGTGCTACAGGTAAGTATACGCTGAGCTGGAGCCGCATCGGCAACCTTTCGCCCGTACAGGCCTGGGTGATTGATCGCAGCATCGATGCTGGAAATTGGGGCGGTCTGCATACGACGGGAACCAATAACACGACGTCCTTCGATGTAACCTCTTACGTAGAATCTGGCAAGTTTACTGCCTTCCGCGTGCGGCCTAAGTTTTCGGGCACGATTCCCTGGAACTTTTCAAACGTCGTGGCTAGTGGTAGCGAGCCGGGCACGCAGACTCCTGATCCCGATCCGATCGACGGAACCATCCTGCGGGCGGCAGTGGACTACCATCCCGGCAGCAATACCTTTTTGGTCGCTGAGGTGAACCCAGGCAACGCTAACAAGGAGGCTCAGCTGATTAGCTCCAGCTACAACGGCCAGTGGAACAAACTATCGGTGTGGGGCTCGACGGTAGGAAACAAGACCTACAACACGCGGATCGTGATTAACAACCTGCCGGCTGGAACCTACACCATCAACATGCGTACGGTGAATGGAACACAGGTAACGACCATAGGCAACGTGGCCATCACTTCGCAGGGCGTGGTCGAATTCTATCCCGTCACCACCACGCCGGATCCTGATCCCGAACCGGAGGAGCCTAAGCCAACGGGTAGCCTGGTGGGCAGTGCTTACTCAACTTCAAATTAGTAATCATGGCAAAAAAGAAGTATTTGCGAGCGTCGGGGGGCACTAAGCCCTTCACGTTCGAATTGAAAGATTGGGCAGGGAATACCATTGCTACGCGTTCGAATAGCAACAACGTCGAAGAAGCATTTGAATAC
>NZ_NMPS01000223.1:0-572 GCF_002261125.1 Siphonobacter sp. BAB-5385
GTTTCTGATCCGGTATAGTTGAAAAAGGGCTTTTCAAAGGTGCGATCGTAACCGAAGGTGCGGTCGACGGTGGAGTGGTAATCAGCTATGTACACGCCTTGCGATTCACGTCCACCGAAATCGGCGTTAATGGCCTTCGCTAACATCCAAAACACGCGTTTGCGGCGTTCGGTCGTGGCAATACCATCCACGCCCTGACGGCCTGAGCTGACGGGGATGGCAATGATGATTTTACAATTAGGGCTATCGGCCTTGATGCTGGCAATCATCGTTTCGTAACGAGCCTTGAAGGTCGCATACGTTGCATCGAACGTTGCCGGGAATGAAAAGTCGTTCGTGCCCAGCATCGAGTGGAAAACGTCCGGCTGAGCGATATTCCAGGCCTGGCGATACTTGGCAAAGTTGAACGTGAAATTGAGCGTCGATTCCGCGATGTCTACCCAGGCTGAGCCGTCGTAGCGTACGAACTTCGATAGGGCGTTATCGTACTGCACGTCGTCGGCATTAGGAGCTTTCAAATACCCCGTTGTAGCATCGAACATGCCCTTCACGTTCTCGTAGTAATCCCAGTC
>NZ_NMPS01000224.1:0-54586 GCF_002261125.1 Siphonobacter sp. BAB-5385
TGTCTTTACCCTTCGGGACTCGGGAGTAAACTTTGAGTGCTGTGATATGCCAGAGGTTAACACCCTAACCATTAGCATCCTGGCTACGATGGCTCAGTGAGAGTGCGAGATGATTGCAAAGCATAAACTAAGGTGCTACAAGATTTAGAGAAGGGAAGTTAAAGCCTGTTAATCTTAGAAGCTCTATGGACTAATGCCTAAGAAAAAGAACTAAGCAATATAGAAAAGCCTCAATCTGTCTAATAAATGTATAGGCCAGGGCCTTCACTGAAAGCTTATGAAATTGGAACGATAGGTAGGCTGAAAATAGCTTTTTAAGTAAATGATACTACTTTTAGTTTAATGCAAGGAGCTCTTGAATTATAAAGGTGCAAGAAGTCTTAAATTACTTATTTAAAGTAGATTAATCAACCTTTGTTTAGTTAAAGAACACTTTTCACTTTTTTAAATGTCTTTGTATAGCTTGATTGAAAATTAGTTTATGTTTTTTAAACTGATTAATTATAGCAGGTTCTTCCATTATTCGGCTAGCCCTGTTAACATATGTCAGATAGTTACTTTTAAAAAGCTTAGTCTTTTTCTCTGATACCACTCTGAATTCTCCATTAGAATGTTTTACAATTTTCTTCCAGTTACTATGAACTTTAATACGCTTTAAATTAGGATCATTGCAAAGTTTATAAAGCTGCCTTCTATAAATAACAGGTTTTTGACCATAGTCCTTTTCTGCCATTTTTTTTGCTCTGCGTGCTTTTCTCTTTACGCAGCTGATCACTCTACGATAATACTTAGCTAAATTTGTAGATTTTATGAATGCATTCTTCCCGTTGAATTCAAACCCCAGGTAAGTTACTGGTGCAACCTTAAGAGTGCCATCCGATAGGTATTTATAAGAAAGTAGTCTAGGTTCAGTATTACCTAAGATGGATTGCTTGAATATAAATTTCTCTGTTTTATCCTTACTAATTTGAACGAAACTTTCCTGTAATGCATTAGTAACAAACGTTTCTACATATGTAGCATTACTGGTAGTGCATATTATAAATAAATCATCTGAATATCTGCGATAAAAAACATTACTTTTTTTAACTAATTCGTTTAAAATACTTAGGTCAAAACTGAATAAGTACATATTGGCTAGTACTGCACTAATAGGTAAACCTTGAGGAATGCCAATAGGTTTTTTTGTTATTTTATCCCTAAACGGATATTTGTGGATTCTTACTTCTCCACTTTTAACTTTATCCCTAAACTCTTTAGGTGAGCTAAATAAACTTTGTTTGCCCAATCTATTTCTAATGTGAGCCAAATGCCCTTCATCGTAGCCTTTGCGTTCGCATCCATTTTTTGTATGCCTACATAAATCTTCATGCAGTATATAGGAGAATCTCGTACTCGCTTTAAATACATTCAGATGATCCTTTGGCAAATGTGATACTCCTAGGATGTCAGCCCATATGGACTTTAGCAATTCATGATTTAAGCTTGAAAAGAAACTTTTTATATCAAAAGTCAATACGATACAATCAGATCCTTGTTTAGATCTATTTTTAATTTCATCGAATACTTCTTTCGCAAAATGAATCGTACTTTTATTAGATTTCCCTTCAGAAGTAGGAATTCGTCTGTAGGCGATTATAGATTCTGATAAGCCGACATGTTCTTGAATTCGCTTTTCGTAGTGTGATTGAAGCAGATCAGCGTAATATCCAAAAATGAGGGCATCTAGGTGAGTGGAATAGTGAAGAGGTCTAAGCTTTATGTTCCTTACAGGTTCTCCATTTTCATTTCTGTAAGAATGTGCCCTTTCTGAACTATTAGAATCTTTTCTTTTATATCTCCTCTCTTTGAGTATAGAGTGGATCAACGGATAAAAAGCGTAAGTAGAAACAAACTCGGGATTAGTTACTTTACTAATAATAGTCTTTTTATTTTTGGTAATATCAATTTGTGGGGTTAAGTGTAGATATCCTTTAGCTTTTAACCAAAGCTTTTCTTTTTTATCCATTTTAGTGAAGCAAAAAACCTTGCAGGTACGTGTAACAGATAGGTATTGAGTAAACATACACTCTATAATAAAGAGCCGGACCAGTACCCAAATTCTTGAGTCACAGAATGTTGAATCTTATTAATTTCATCATTCAAATACTTATTATCATGGAAGTATCAGAAGAAATCGTTAACGTTGCAATTGGGCTATCAAGCTTAGTTCTTTCAGGGTGGAACCTGTATCGGGTTCGTACTGGTGAGCCATGCTCGAAGGCAGCAATCGAGAATCTTTAACCTTTTCAATAATAATTTATGAAAAGTAAACTTCTACAATAGTATAGAAGCTTTATAGTCCTAACCAATTGTTTACTCTCTTCGTACTTTTCTGCAAGGTTTTGGCAAAAATAGGTTTATTTGCAAATAGTTGTCTTTTTTGTCCAAAATAAATTTACCTATGCCCCCAGAAAAACTAAGCCATTTTAAAGAATGGTTGCCTGGAACTATTGTTACCTTGCAAACTCATGCTTATACAAGCAAAATATTTGGCGATGCAGTTATGATTGGAGGAGATTCAAGCTTATTGTCTCCTGTTATGGTGATTATCGAAGTGCTTATTGAAGGGAAATCACATTTTGAAGAACATTCTGGAATGGAAATAGCCCAGGAGGGATCGTTCCAATGTAAATGTATGTGGTTCTCATCAAAATCACATCACTTTGAAGATGTCTGGATTTCTTCTCGACTCTTAAAGCCCATCAAAAAGATTGAAGATTTATTACCTGAAGGATTAAAAACGTCGTATAGCTATGGTGACAAAGTAAATTTTAGGACTGTTGCTTATGAATTGGATAAAAGAAAGAGTACTTTAAAACATAACAGTCATAGCTCTGATCCAATCACTAAAGACATCTCATCTTTAGTATCTTTTGTTGCTCCATTGATGCAAGTAGTTGGTACCTCAAGATATGAAAGTAAAGAGCCTCTTATTGATAATAAAAGTGGGGCAATTAGGAGAGTTACGACCAATCGATTAATTAAGTGCAAATACTTTAACTGTCACTCTGATAAATTTAGTGAAGTATTTTTGCCTATCGAAACGTTAGAGTTCATTAATATACCTGATGATAAGACCCTCAAATTTCTAAACAATTCTTTGAATAAAAAGCAATATCTTGTTTTCTCTGAGAATCCTGAAAATGTTGAATCACGAACACTTCTAGAGCCAAAACTTTTACACTTCCGAAATGGCATCTACTTTCTTGAAGCACTTGACAAATTGACCTATCAAAGAACAGAAATCCGTATCAGTGCTAATGAAAATCGTTTTAAACCCTATAGTAGAAAAAATCCCTCATTGCCATCTTTTTCGGAAAATAATGGTAAGTTTTTAACCAAATTCATAACCCCTGATACCCTCAAAGAATTAATTGGCAAGCCCGTAGAAAATGAGTATCTGAATATAACTTATACTGATCACAATGAAAATACAAGTGTTCGTACCTTGAAAGAATATTCAATTATCGAACCTAGTGAAGAAGAAAAAAACGATACTGATTTGTATTTAAAAGCAAAGTGTTTGTTGAGAGACAGTATAAGATATTTTAAGATATCCAGAATAAAGAAAGCTCAACTATTTGATTTAAATGATGATTTGTAATAGATACGTCACTAGCTAGCGATATATTCATTTGCTAGCTAGTGATATTTTAATGTCTTTTTTATTCACACTCACATTCATAATCCATAATATAAGCATTAAAACGTTCCCCGTAGGAATGTTGCATATCATAGATATTTCTGAATGCATTCCAGTTTCTTCGCGGTACATTGCAGAAAATGTAGTGCTGGGTTTGGTATCCTAACCTATCGCGTTTGATTTCAGCAATGACATAAAGAACGTCCTTATATTCAATGGCTACTACGGATTTTAACCAGGAAGAGCGAATGAGTTGAAAACTGGAGACTTCTCCTACTTTATAACCATTGTCGATAATGAAGTTCATTAATCGGACGCAGGAAACACTCTGACTTACTAGAACGGGTGGTTTTACTTCTTCTTTCTTGACGTTAAGATTTGCTTCAAGTGTATGATCCGTTGCGTAGACTTTCTCCAATTGCGTATGGATGAGCAACAGCGATGCAGTCAGTAGCCAGGCGATTGATTTCATGTTGGTAAGGGCGTTTTACTATATATCACTATTCCTCTATACAGGTTATCACTTTTTAGTAGATTTTCATTGCCCCTAGTCATCTTCCCACCTCAATCCCTTATTTTTGACTATTCACCATTTACCCTAAGTACCCCATGTCTGATTACCAGATGAATGTGCTGAAAACTCAGCTTTGGAATGTGGCCAATACCCTGCGGGGCAAGATGAGTGCCGACGATTACCGCGATTATATTCTGGGTTTTATTTTCTATAAATACCTCTCCGAGAAACTCGAAAACTACGCTAATACTATTCTCCAGCCCGACGGAATCACGTATCTGGAGATCGACGAAAACACCGAAACCGGGCAGGAATACCTGGAAGCCGTCCGGGTGGAAGCCGTGGAAACACTGGGGTATTTTCTGAAACCTTCCGAACTCTTCAGTCAGGTCAGCAAACGGGGAAACGATAGGGACGACGAAACCAGTAGTTCATTCATTCTGGAAGACCTCGACCGAATTCTCAACAACATTCAGCTTAGTACCATGGGTACGGATAGCGAGGAAGATTTCGATAACCTGTTCGAAGACATTGACCTGAGTAGCTCCAAGCTGGGCAAAACCGCCGAACAACGGAACGTCCTCATTGCCCGGGTATTACACCATCTCAATGAGATTGATTTTCAGCTCGAACAATCCGAGCGGGATGTACTGGGCGATGCTTACGAATACCTCATCGGGGAGTTTGCCGCCGGAGCCGGAAAAAAAGCCGGTGAGTTCTATACGCCGCAACCCGTAAGCAAACTGTTGGCTAAACTGGTGACAACGGGTAAAACTAAGCTCAAATCGGTGTATGATCCGACCTGTGGTTCGGGTTCGTTGTTGTTGCGGGTAGCTAAAGAGGTGCAGGAGGTAGGGCATTTTTACGGACAGGAAATGAACCGGACGACCTATAACCTCGCCCGGATGAACATGATTCTGCACGACGTCCACTACAGCCGTTTCGATATTAAAAACGACGATACGCTGGAGCACCCGCAACACGAGGGCATGCAGTTTGAAGCAGTAGTAGCCAACCCACCTTTTTCGGCTCAATGGAGTGCCAATCCGCTCTTTACGACCGACGAACGCTTTGGGTCCTACGGCAAGCTGGCTCCTTCGAGTAAGGCCGATTTTGCCTTCGTGCAGCACATGGTGCATCACCTGGCTGATAATGGTACCATGGCAGTAGTCTTACCCCACGGCGTACTCTTCCGGGGCGGGGCGGAGTTACTGATTCGCCGGTATCTGGTCGAAAACCGGAATTACCTGGATGCCGTGATTGGCCTGCCCGCCAACATCTTTTACGGCACGAGTATTCCGACCTGTATCCTGATATTTAAGAAATGCCGCGAAACGCCGGAAGATGTCTTGTTCATCGACGCCAGCCATGATTTTGAAAAGGTAAAAACGCAGAATTACCTGCGGGACGAAGACCTGCATAAAATTGTTACTACGTACCGCGAGCGTACCGAGCTGCCCAAATACAGCGTACGGGTACCGCTGGCCACCATCGTGGAAAATGAATACAACCTCAACATTCCCCGCTACGTCGATACCTTTGAAAGTGAGGAAACGATTGATCTGAACGCCATCGCGGAAGAGTTACAAACGCTGGAACAACAACTGACCGAAACGAATACGAAGATTGCGGGATACTGTCAGGAATTGGGGATTGTTTCTCCGTTTTAATACAGTTGTTCGTTGCTGATTGTTTGTTGTTAGTATCAATGAATCGAGTTTATGGAAAAAGAATTGAATGTGCCGACGTTGCGGTTTCCTGAGTTTAGTGGGGAATGGGAGATAAGAATTTTGAGTGATATTAGTAATAAGATAACAGATGGAACACATGATACACCTATGCCAATTGAATTTGGTATTCCCTACTTAACAGCGATACATATTAAGGATGGCAATATAGACTATGAAAATTGTTATTATTTATCCAGAGAAGATCATGAAAAGATCTATAGAAGATGTAATCCCGAATACGAAGACTTGTTAATTGTTAATATTGGTGCTGGGGCAGCAACGTGTGCTTTAAACACTATAGACTATGAATTTAGTTTAAAGAATGTTGCACTAATTAAGCCTAATAAAAAATTAATAAATCCATATTATCTTGAACAATATCAGAGAAAATCTAGCATACAATTATTTACAAGATTGTCTTCTGGTGGAGCACAACCGTTTCTTTCCCTTAAGGAAATAGGTAAATTTAAAATACCATACCCCCCTCTCCCCGAACAACAAAAAATAGCCTCCTTCCTTTCCGCTATAGATGAGAAAATCAGGGGTTTAAAGCGGAAGAAGAGCCTGTTGGAGCAATACAAAAAGGGCGTTATGCAGCAACTCTTCAGTCAGGAAATTCGCTTTAAAGATGAAAAGGGGAATGATTATCCGGATTGGGAGGAGAAGAAGTTAGGGGAGGTAGCAAGTAATGTCATGTATGGTCTTAATGCTGCTTCTAAAGAATTTGATGGTGAAAACAAGTATATTAGAATTACGGATATTGATGATAATTCTAGAACTTTTATAAATGATGGTGTAACTTCTCCAGATTGTGAATTGGATGATAAATATCTTTTGAAAGAAGGAGATTTGCTATTTGCCCGCACAGGTGCTAGTGTTGGCAAGACTTATCTATATAATTACAAAGACGGTAAAGTTTATTTTGCAGGATTTCTAATTCGATTTTCTTTGAAAGATAATATTCCTTATTTTATTTTCCAGCAAACCTTACAACCTTCTTATAACAATTGGGTAACTAAAATGTCAATGCGTTCTGGGCAACCTGGCATTAATGCGGAAGAGTACAAGAGCTTTCCAATAATATTACCTTGTATAGAAGAACAAACCAAAATCGCCAATTTCCTATCCGCGATTGATGAAAAAATAGAAATAGAAGACGCCCGGATTAAACAGGCCGAAGTTTGGAAAAAAGGCTTGTTACAACAGTTATTTGTATAGACCGCTCTTCTTATTATTTGTTTGCATAGGTATGACGAACGTAGAACCGCAGTTTCAGCACATTACCCGTCTGATCGGAGAAGCCCGGCAACGGGCTTTTCTGGCGGTGAATCGGGAACTAGTGCAGCTCTACCGGCAGATTGGGCAGTGCGTAAGTCAGCAGGTGACTAGTAAAAGCTGGGGTAAATCCGTGGTGAAAGAACTGGCCGAATACATCCGCCGGACCAAGCCCCAGCTCAGTGGTTTTTCCAGTCAGAATATCTGGCGGATGAAGCAGTTTTACGAAACTTATCAGACCTATCCGCAACTCACTTCGCTGCTGAGCGAAGTAAGCTGGACGAATCATCTACTGATTTTGCCCTGTCCGAGTCCCGAAGAACGTGAATTTTACCTGCGGCTGGTCGCCCGCGAGCGGTACTCCAAGCGGGAGCTCAGCCGCCAGATCACCAGCTCGTACTACGAACGGGTGATGCTGGGTACGCAAAAACTCGCACCACTGGTGCGAGAATTACCGCAAAGCCTGACCGACTCACTCAAAGACACCTACATACTGGAATTTCTGCAACTGCCCGAGTTGCATCTGGAAGGAGAGCTGCGGAAACGCATCAGTCAGAACATTACCCGTTTTTTGCTGGAATTTGGCCGGGATTTTGCCTTCATCGGCGAAGAGTATCCCCTTCAGGTGGGCGATCAGGATTTTCGCATCGATCTGTTGTTTTACAACCGAACCATGAATTGTCTGGTTGCCATCGAATTAAAGGTCGAACGCTTTAAGCCCGAGCACTTGGGTCAGCTCAATTTCTATCTGGAAGCATTGGACCGGGACGTCCGTAAGCCGCACGAAAACCCCTCGATTGGCATTTTGCTCTGTAAGGGAAAGAATGATACCGTCGTGGAATACGCTCTTAACCGAAGTCTGTCGCCCACGCTGGTCGCCGATTACCAGACCAAGCTGCCCGATAAACGCCTGTTACAGGCCAAATGGCAGGAAATTTTGGATACGTTGACGGAGGAAGCCGATGGAGCAAATCCAGAAAATTCAGTCGTATAAACGCACCCGTTTGATAGTATAATACCTCCGCCCCGCACCACTATGAATACCTCCGCTTCGGCTGTCCAGTCCGAATTTGCCCTGGAAAAGAGCCTGGTTGAAACTCTTCAACAGCTCAACTATACATTTGTTGCCATTCGTAACGAAACCGAACTGATTGCCAATCTCAAGCGGCAGCTCGAAATCCAGAATGCAATCGAATTTTCGGCTTCGGAGTTTGAGAAAGTCCTCAATCTCCTGAGTAAAGGCTCCGTTTTTGAAAAAGCCAAAACCCTCCGTTCCAAACAGCATATTCTGCGGGATAACGGAGATCCGCTGTATTTCGATCTGCTTAACGTTGAGCACTGGTGCCAGAATCAGTTTCAGGTTACGCAGCAGGTGAACATGGAAGGTACCTACAAAAACCGCTACGACGTAACCCTGCTTATCAACGGCCTGCCGCTGGTACAGATTGAAATCAAGCGTCGCGGGCTGGAGCTGAAAGAGGCTTTCAACCAGACCAATCGCTACCAGCGACATTCCTACGGCAGTGGGATGGCTCTGTATCAGTACATTCAGCTCTTCGTCATTAGCAACGGCGTCAATACCAAATACTACGCCAACAACCGCGAACAGTCATTCAAGCAGACCTTCTACTGGACCGACGCCGAAAATCAGCGGATTAGTAATCTGGATGCCTTCACGCGTACCTTTCTGGAACCCTGTCATCTGTCGAAAATGATCTGTAAGTACATCGTGCTGAACGAAACGTACAAAAGCCTGATGGTATTACGGCCTTACCAGTACTATGCCGTCGAAGCCATTATTGAGCGAGTCAAGCAAAGCAATAAAAACGGCTACATCTGGCACACGACTGGCTCGGGCAAAACATTAACGTCGTTTAAAGCCAGCCAGATTATCATGCACCTACCGCAGGTGGCAAAAGTGGTCTTCGTCGTGGATCGCAAAGATCTTGATTATCAGACGTCCAAAGAATTCAACAGCTTTAGCAAAGGCAGCGTCGATGGTACCAGCGATACCCGGGCTCTAGTCAAACAGTTTTCTGACGACACCCGTCTGATTGTCACCACCATTCAGAAATTGAATACGGCTATTACCAAAGGCAAATACCAGGCCTCGATGGAGCGGTTCAAACGCGAGAAGGTCGTATTTATTTTTGACGAATGTCATCGCAGTCAGTTTGGCGATACGCAGCGACGCATCCGCGAATTTTTTGAGAATGCCCAGTTATTTGGCTTTACGGGTACCCCCATTTTCAAAGACAACGCTCAGAAAAATTCACTGGGACTGCGAACCACCAAAGACCTCTTTGGCGAACGTCTACACCGTTACGTCATCACCGACGCCATTCGGGACGAAAACGTACTCAAGTTTTCGGTGGAATACGTGGGCCGTTTCCGGCGAAAGGATACGCTCAATGAAATGGACATTGAGGTTGAAGACATCGATACAAAAGAGCTGATGGAACATCCCAGTCGCCTGGAAAAGGTGGTGGATTACATCTTGGCCAATCATTCTCGTAAAACGCATAATCGGCTATTTACGGCCATGTTCTGCGTGAGTAACGTCCCGACCCTCATCAAGTACTATGAACTGCTGCAGCGGAAAAAGCAGGAGGGCAAACACGACTTGAAAATAGCCACCATCTTTAGCTATGGCGACAACGAAGATGATGCAGACGCGAATGGTTTTCTGACTGACGGAACCGACGCACTAGCCGCTGATGGATCCGTACAGTACCTCAGCAACGTACATAGCCGCGAAAAACTCGATGCTTTCATTGGCGACTATAACCAGCAATTTGGCACCAATCATTCGGCAAAAGACGGGCTGGCCTTTGATAACTACTATAAGGACATTGCCAAGCGGGTAAAAGCGAAAGAAATTGACTTGTTGCTGGTCGTCAACATGTTTCTGACGGGCTTTGACAGTAAACCGCTCAATACCCTTTACGTTGATAAAAACCTCAAGTACCACGGGTTGATTCAAGCTTATTCGCGTACCAACCGGATTTTGAATGAACTCAAATCGCAGGGAAACATTGTAGTCTTTCGAAATCTGAAACAGGCTACTGACGACGCCATTACCCTATTCAGCAATCCCAAGGCCATCGAGGAAATCATGGTGGAGCCTTACGAGGATTACCTGCAGAAATTCCAGCAAGCTTTTAAGCGGCTTATAGAGGTTGCCCCCACGGTTGAAAGCGTGGATGCGTTGCCCACCGAAGCCGAAGAACTGGCGTTTGTCAAGGCATTCCGGGATATGATGCGGAATAAAAACGTCCTGGAATCCTTCGCTGACTTTACCTGGGAGGATCTGCCCTTAACCGCTCAAACCTTTAACGATTACGCCAGCAAGTATCTGGACCTGAAGGATAAAACCAAGAGTAGTGAGGGCAAGGAAAAAGTTTCCATACTCAATGATGTTGATTTCGAGATTGAACTGATTCACCGCGATGAAATCAATGTCAGTTACATCCTGAGTTTGCTGGCCAAAGTGCTAGACGTTAGTCCGGAAGAAAAAGCCAGAAAGCAACAGGAAATTCTGGACATCATTGCGGGGGAAGCCCAGCTCCGTAGCAAGCGGGAACTGATCGAAAAGTTCATTAACGAAAACCTGCCTTATCTCAAAGACAGCGAAGACGTAACCGAAGCGTTCAGTACGTTCGTTAGCGATGCCCGACTAGCCGCCCTGCAAACCCTCGTTGCGGAAGAAAACCTGGAAGAATCTCAGACGGAACGTATCATTGAGCAATACCTGTTTGCTCAGCGTCAGCCCCTACGCGACGACGTGCTGAAACTCATCAAAGGTTCGCAACCTTCGGTGCTTCAACGTCGCAAGACCGGCGAACGCATCATTGAAAAGCTAATCGGCTTTGTCGAGACTTTCATTCAGGGAATGCCTGTGTAATTTTTTTCAAAGTAACTGTTAACCACCGCCCCCTTTCCGGTATATCCTAGTATCATGCAAGAACATTTCCTTTCCATAGCCTGCATTGGAAGTTGGGCTATTTTCAGTAGTTATTACCTGTTCCGATCCTATCATAATCCGTCTAAGGTTAATCCTTACCTGCTGGAAAGTATTCCTTCCGTTTTTCCGACGCTTGGGATTATGTGCACGGCTTGGGGCATTTTCTCTGGATTGTCAGATTTTGATGCCAGCAATATTCAAAATAGCTTACCTCAGCTTTTATCGGGATTGAAGTCTGCGTTTGTCGCTACTATCGCCGGTATTGCGGGTTTGATTATTGCTCAGAAAGCTTTAGCCTATGTCCAGAATCATATTGACCATTCACCGAATCGGCCCCGACAAGCCAGTGATGAGCTTTCAGCGTTAAATGATTTAAACCTTCGGTTTGGAGAACTGGAAAAGGCCCTCCGGAACGACCTCTCCGTCATTAATAAAACGCTCCGGGATACTCAGGAATACAATGTTCAACAGTACAGAGAAATTCAGAACCTTATTAGTAAGCAAATTACAGAAAGTGAAAAGCAATTTGTTCAAACCGATGGTATTCAGCGATCGATCGATCAACAAATAGCTATAGGAAATAGTCAGCTTTCCCAAACAGAAAGCTTCCAGAAAACAAATGCTGCTTATCTGGATCGGATTCTTAATAGCTCTACCCAAACGCTGAAAGCAACCGAAGATCAGACGAAGAACCTTGAACAAGGCTTTGGGCAGATCGTCAGGGGGATGACGACCAGTAATCAGCTACTGACGACCAAATTTGACGAATTCTCCGAGCTGATGCGTCAAAACAATACAGAAGCCTTGGTTGAGGTCATGAAAGCTACTACGGAGCAGTTCAATGCTCAGATGAGTGAGCTTATTGATCGACTGGTAAAAGAAAACTTTAAAGAACTGAATTCGAGCGTACTTATGCTGAATTCCTGGCAAAAGGAAAATAAGGAACAAGTTGCTCAGTTAGGGAAAGAGGCTCAGTTGATTCTGACCAATGTAAGTAAGGCTACGAAAGATTTAGATAAAGCAACAATTGTACTTTCGCAGGTTGCAGCCCTGAGTGAAGAACTGGTAGCGAATGATGGTAAACTCACTCAACTGGTTAGAGAGTTAGATAAGGTCATGATTAGTGACGGTAAGTTTACGGATATCGTAACCAGGGTTGAACGCTCCGTCGATACCTTACTTACGACTACGATGGCTTACGATGAAACTACTCAAAAGCTAAATATTTGGGTTCGGAATCAAATGAATTTTAGCGATAAGGCCGAAATTCTCATTAGTCAGCTTGAAGAATTCAGAAACCTGAATGGGTCGACCTGGGATAATTACCGGGCAGAAATGGACAAGTCCATTAACATCATCAAGAGGGCTTCTACTTCCCTTGGTAAAGACCTGGAAAACATTAACCAGGAATTTTATGAACGTCTTAATGATACCCTACAAAATCTGGATGGCTTGATTCAGCGATTCATGATGGGTCAAACTACAGTAGCCCGTCGATAACCATGAAAGCAAAAAAAGAAAACTTCTGGATTCCCTACGCTGACTTGATGACTGTTCTGATGGTTATCTTCCTGTTTATTGCTCTGGCTTACATGGGTTTATTGCAGGAGAAAGTAGGTCAGGTAGAAGATACAAAAGCTCAGATCTATAAGGATCTTCAAAAAGAGTTCAGGGAAGTAGCCAGCCACTGGAATTTAGAAGTTAACAAAGACTTATCGATTCGTTTTAAAAATGCGGATGGCCTGTTTGAGAAGGGGGAAGGTATGCCAACTCCCCATTTCGTTAGCGTACTTAATCAGTTTATCCCTAAGTACTTAGCAATTATTACCAAACCAGAATATCAGTCTACTATTCAGGAAGTACGCATTGAAGGGCATACTGCCTCCGGAAATTACCGGCAAACCATCGAACTTTCTCAGCAACGAGCGAATCAAGTCCTCTATTACGTAGTCAACCATTCCTCTTTTGCAGGATTAACCCGAGACCAGCAACGGAACTTAAAATATACCCTAACCACAAGTGGGTACGGCTGGAGCAGGGCTCTGGATGCAGAAGGGAATTACTCAAAAATCTCCCGTAAAGAGTTTGATGTCCAATCCCGTCGGGTAGAGTTTCGGATTGTGACTAACAGTGATAAGGTTATTGAAGAACTAAATCAAATTAAGTTATGAGTTTGTATACGTTCGGTCGATTGAATAATTTCTTAGATGACCAAGGTTACAAAAAGGGAATTTTAGGAGCGTTTAAATCCATCAAACGGACTCTAAAACAGCTGTTAGAAAGTGAAGAACTCATTATCAGGCCTGAAGGGTTATTCTGTCTGGAAGATGGAATTGAATATCAGTGTTACCTGTATAATAGAACTCCTAACATAAGCAAATATGGAATACCTAAATTTCACATTGCCGAATGCGACGTAGTATTGGATCGGCATGAATTACTAGGAGACTATGTCGTTAGTAACACTGAATCAGTTCAGCTATACGATTACTCCAAAAACAAACAGGCTTATCCAGCGGAAGGAGTATTAACTACTTTGACACTATGCTCCAAATGTAGAAAACTGGTTGGAGAACAAATGGATCAGGCTTATTCTACTAGTGATTTTTACAAATACCTCGAAGAAAAATATGAATCTACAGTAGCAATAGAAGATATACCTACGGATATCGATGGGCATACCTTAGATTGGAAATGGGTAAGTAAAAAATTCCGTGAATCAAAAGAATATGTCTGCGAGAAATGTACGATCAATTTACAAGAAAGCAGTGCTCGTCGCTTTTTACATGTTCATCATAGAAATGGTAACAAGACAGACAATCGATCTAAAAACTTACAATGTTTGTGTATAGACTGTCATTCAAAAGTTGACAAACTACACATAACTAACTTTTCAAAGCCTTCCAAAAGAAAAGAGTTAGAAGCATTTCAGAAGTATTTATCAAGCCGCACAGACAGTGAGGCAAATTGAATCATCCCTAATTTATGTACTTAAGCTTATGCTACTAGTAGTCAACCAGGAAAACCCTACCACTTTCGACAAAATTCAGGCGGGCACTTTCAATGCTTTCAATATTTGGGAACGCAGACACATTCAGGAATGGATTCGGCAGGCTCCTGAAGTACTCGGAGAAGACCTTCTGGTAGTAAGCATTGAATTTGATAAGTTCATTAAGTCTTCGGATCGACTAGATATACTTGCGATTGACCGGAAAGGAAACCTAGTAATTGTAGAGTTAAAGCGAGACAGCATGGCGGGTTATGCTGATTTACAGTCCATTCGTTATGCCGCCATGATGTCCTCTTTAACGATTGAAAAGCTTTTACCCCACTATGTAAGCTATCAACAAAAGTATCTAGCAGACGAACAGGCCAATATCAGCACTTCATTAGAGCAGATTAAGGAATTTGTGACTGAACAGGAAGATTTTAAACAATTCACCAATAAGCCCCGAATCATCTTATGCTCGGAGGACTTTTCTACGGAATTGACCACAACTGTACTTTGGCTCAACCAATGTGGATTGGATATTTCCTGCGTTCGAATTAAACCTCATCAGATTGGTACTCAAATCGTCATTGTTCCTACGAAAATCATCCCCTTGCAGGAAGCTCAGCAGTACTTAATTGAAATTCAGCATAAAGAAGAGGTAAGAGAACAACCTACCTCTCTAACTAAACGTCCAACTACCATACGAGTATTATTGGAAAACGGCTGTCTGCATGAAGGGGCCATTATCTCCATGAAGGATAACTTACCTAGCTTTGTTATCTACCGGGATGATAACTTTTTTAAAGCGGAGATTACAGGTAAGTTGGGCCAAAAAAATACAGTAAAATGGTTGTATGATGGCAAAGAGTACTCTATTTCAAATCTTACCCATACGATATTTACTGAATGTCATCCAGAAAAACAGCACCCTGGAGCTTTAGCAGGGGGAGAATATTGGCAAGCAGAAAATGGCCGGAATTTATATGCCTGGGCGGATGAAGTCTGGCAGTCCCAGAATTAGCCGAAGGCAAGCTGACAAAAACTAAACTCAGTAGTTCCCTCAAGTATGTACTTGAAAGAGCTACTGAGTTTAGCTTAAATTAAAACCAAAGATTAAATAGCAGAGCTCTGTTTTAGTGCTTCAATAGCCGCATGTAAATCTTCTTCGTATATAACTTCAGGCCCCTTGCCTTTAGCCTTCAATTGAATTGCTTTTTCTACTTTCCTCCCGTAGCTGGCAAAGGCCCAGCAGTTACTTTTTTCATCGCAGATAACTAAATATTGCAATTTAGAAGAAACGCTATCCTGCATATATCCGCCGTATAGTTCAATGAGTTCAGCTAATTGCCGTCGTGTGTACTGCTTGGAAGTCCCAGTTAGGCAAAAGCTAAAGGTGGGAATGTCAATCTGTAAATCAGGAGAAGTTAGAGATCGAGCCATAGTCTGGTTCGATCTTTCCTCCTGTTGAGGAAGAGCATTGACTAAGTCACAAATCTTGAGTAACTCATCTTGTAATGATGGAGTAATAGTGCGGTTCAAGATGATTTTTTGGATCAATGGAAAAAGGTCATCAAACAACCAGGTATTTTTCAAGAAAAAATGTTCCCCTAACCAATCATTTAACTGATGAATCTCTGCCTCATTAATAATTCGATCAGCTGCTATACCCGTTAATAAACCAGTAAGTTGCTGAGTAGCGGAGGTGATGATGCAATAGTAGGGATTGTCTTTGTTAAGATACTGCTGACAAAGCCAGCGTAAATTCTCAATTTCCTCATCAGTTACCACGCCATCAGCCAGCACATTTTGAATTGCTTCGATGAAGACGCGATAGGGGTATTTGTTCTCGTACGGTTTTACAGAGCTTGTCCAACTAGTAAGCCGAGCCATTTCCTCCGCATTGATATCTGCATCTGCTTGTATACCCAATAAATACCCATATAATGAATTTAAATCACGTTCGAGTTGGGCTTCTGAACAAAAATGAACGTATGTACCCTGATCAAAGGTATCAAATGAGGCTGTGTTCATGTGGACAATGGAAGGATTATAGGTTATAAGTTGATTAGATTAGACAATTTGGATCGAAGCTGCCCGTATTCAATCTTCGCAACTCTAATTACTGACTTGGTATAGCTGTATTTTTATAAAAAAGCAGAAGACCGAAATTTTCAATTATCGATACTAAGTAAAGTATTTTGTACATATAAGCTTATGATATTCTAAAAAAGTACATTTTAGGGCTAGTACTTCTGCATGTAGCTAACCACCTTTAGCGTTCTCACCTCATTAACTAGGTACTACCATTATGCAATAATATAAATAATACGTTCATAAATACTCATAAGTAATTACGGCAGATAGTATTTTAATCGATCTATAAGCTGAATGCTATTTGATTTCGTTGTCTTCATTTTGAATGATTTTAGATTTATAAGTCGAAAATTACAATTCTTAAGTAAATAAGTAGTATTATTAAAGATAAATTAACCCTTATAGTCTTTAACAAGAGCATGTCCGCCCCCTTGCATCCCGTTCAAAAGCAACTGGAAGAAAACCGACGCGAATTGTTGGATTTATCAACCAGAAACCGGCTTATTTCCATCCCGCTTGGCTCGAAAAGTGCTCGTTTAGTTCAAATTTTTGATGAACGAGCCGATGAAGTTTATAAGCGGCTCATTACTGAGCGAAAGACATTCACATTTCTACCGGGTAAAGTTCGCTCGAAATCACAGACATCAAACGAGATGGATGAAGATGTCGAACAACTGGTAGAATTACCGTTACCAGATGACGATGATGTAGATGAAGTAACGGGAAAAGCTAAACGACACACAGACAGTAGACTGCAAACCCGACTTACACCTGAAGTACTGCAACGGAGATTATTTGACTTACATAACGAAGCCCGGACACTCATTGAAGAGCAGGGAGTAAATGTTCTCTATTTAGCGATTGGACTTTTACATTGGATTGACCGCAATACCGCAAATACTCCACGACAATCACCCTTGCTGTTGATTCCAGTAGATTTGACTCGAAGTTCTGCTCAGGAACGCTTTGCACTTCGCTGGCGGGAGGAAGATCTTATGGATAATCTTTCTCTGGCTGAAAAGCTGCGGTCAGAATATCAGGTACAATTACCCTCTCTGGGTCAGGAAGATGCAGAAACGTTTGACTTGGCTACTTACTTTTCAGCAGTAGAACAGTCTATTGCCGGAGCTACGGGCTGGTCAGTAGAAGCGGATGGCATGTGTTTAGGATTCTTTTCCTTTGCCAAGTATTTGATGTACCGAGACTTAGATGCAAACCTTTGGCCTGAATCTCATTCCTTACTTGAGCAGCCATTGCTTAACCAATTATTATTTCCTAAAGAGGAATTAATGAAAGAATCTGGTCTTACTTTACCTCATAGCTTGGATGAGTGGATCAGTCCAGAGCGGCTGGATCATGTAGTGGATGCAGACAGCTCACAGACTATCGCCGTAGAATTAGTACGACAAGGACAAAATCTGGTCATTCAGGGTCCTCCAGGTACCGGTAAGAGTCAAACCATTACGAACATTATTGCTACTGCTGTACTTGATGGTAAACGTGTTTTATTTTTAGCAGAAAAGCTTGCCGCCCTCGAAGTAGTAAAGAGACGATTAGAACGCGAAGGCCTTGCAGCTCTTTGCCTTGAATTACATTCCAATAAGTCTCGGAAAGCTTCGGTTTTGGGTGAATTAAAAGTAACCTGGGAACTTGGTAAGCCCCAGATGGAAGGTGTGTCTTTTCAGGCTCTAAACGAACAATTGCACGTCCACCGCACTCTACTCAACGAGCACCCTTTACGCTTACATCACAGTAAACTAAACCCAATCCCCTCTGCGTATACTCTACTCGGTACCATAACTACTTTAGGGTTGCCTAAGGGAGCGGAAACTTTGGTTGCTTTACCCGACATTCGTGCCCTTTTTCCTAAAACGATTGCCTCCATTCGGCATAACTTGGACCAGTTAAGTCAATCCATTGCAACCGTTGGTGACCCAGCTACACACGTATGGCGAGGGGTGGGCTTACGCAGATACTTAGGTACTGAACGGCAAGAACTTTTGCAGAGATTAGAGGTTCTGAGTACACAGGCTCAAGTTTTGCATGAACTTTCAGAAACATCAGCGAATGCTCTTATGCTTAGAATTGAAGAGTCAACTCTTGAAAGACTTGAGCAGTTTCAAAATTTACTTGAATTTTCCCGCTACAAGCCTAGCGGCAGCTTATTCTCATTAAGCCAACCCGTCTGGGAAGAGTCTTATGCTAGTATTGAAAAATTAACTCTGTTAAAAGCTCAATTTGAAGCCCTTACTCTAGTTCTAAAAGATGTGGTGGTAGCGGGTATCTGGCAGGAAGATCTTACACGAGTACAGCGACCGTTGGCTGAACACGAATCTAGCTTTTTCAAAATTTTAAATAGTGATTACAAACAGGCAAAAAAGGAGTTTGCTCGTCAGTTACGTATTCCTTTACCTTCGGATGTGTCAGATCGGGACCGGCTATTGAATCAAATTATTAAAGGACAGGAGCTTTACCGGTCCTTAACTTTGCAGGCAGCTTTGGGCGAACAAGCATTTGGGAGTCGTTGGACAGAACAAGGTAATGCACAAGAACTTGTCAAACAGGCGGAATGGATGCGACAAGGCATTGAAAAAGGTTTTAGTAACCTCGAGCGAAAAGCTGCTTTAAGTGTAACGAGCGAAATGGCCAATCAGCTTTTAGCCACCATTCCTGAACAAACCGCCAAGTATCGTGAACAATTAAACTGGTTATCGGATCGACTCAATCTAAATGAGAGAGTTTACGGTCCAAGTGATAAGATTCCTTTTTTAGAGGCAATTTATCAATTTCAACAGTGGAAACAGTCTATCGATCAATTACCAGAGTGGATAGCCTATCAAAACACGTTACAAACCTCTTTAAATGGTCCGGCTAAAGCGGTGGTCGCATTATTTATTGACGGTAAGCTCTCTCCTACTGAATTACGAAGCAGCTTCGACCGAATCTTGGCTAAGCAGCAACTGGAAACATTACTACAAGAGGAACCTGAACTCACGGATTTTAATGGTGATATACACAACGAACATATAGCAGGATTTCAACGATTAGATCGGCTTCGTCTCGATTTAGCTCGTTTGAACGTACTTACTCAACATCAGCAGAATTTTCCGATAAAAAAATCGGTAGGGGCTGTAGGTATAGTTTTAGGAGAAGTAAATAAGCAGCGGGGACATCGTCCTGTTCGCCAGCTGCTGACTGCTGCGGGACGAGTTATTCAGGATTTGAAACCCGTTTTTATGATGAGCCCCTTGTCGGTTGCTCAGTTTTTGGAACCCAGTAAGGTTGAATTTGACCTGTTAGTCATTGATGAAGCCAGTCAGATTAAACCCGTTGATGCTTTGGGAGCCATTGCACGCTGCCGTCAATTGGTAGTAGTCGGCGATGAAAAGCAGTTACCTCCTTCCAGTTTCTTTTCTAAGCTCACTTCTAATGATGGAACGAAAGAGACCGAAGAGGACGACAATGAAAGCAATCTAGTCAAAGCTAAAGAATTAGAAAGTATTCTTTCTTTGTGTAAAGCTCGTGGTGTAACTGATACCTTACTACGTTGGCACTATCGAAGCAAGCATCATTCTCTGATTGCCATTTCTAACAGTCAATATTACGAAGGTAAACTTTTTGTTGTGCCCAGTCCTTGGAAACCGAACGCTGGACTAGGTCTGGTTTGGCGTTCCGTTAAAGGAATTTATGACCGTTCAGTAACTCGTACTAATCCAATCGAAGCAAAGGAGGTAGCCTTGGCGGTCATGGATCATGCATTAAACCGACCCGAGGAAACGCTGGGTGTAGCAGCCTTTTCAATGGCTCAACAGCGAGCTATTCAGGACGAAGTCGAAGTTCAACGACGAAAATATCCCGAAGTAGAAGCTTTTTTTGCCAAGCACGCCCACGAGCCTTTCTTCGTTAAAAACCTGGAAAATGTGCAGGGAGATGAACGGGATGTTATATTTCTTTCCTTAGGGTATGGGAGAGATTCCAGCGGTAAACTCAGCATGAATTTTGGTCCATTAAATAAAGTAGGTGGCGAACGAAGGTTAAATGTCCTCATATCTCGGGCTCGAAGACGCTGCGAAGTCTTTAGTTCTATCACTGATTTAGATATGGAGGTTACTCCAGCTACTAGCCAGGGCGTAGCAGACTTAAAACAATTCCTCCAATATGCTCGAACGGGAGAAGTACATTCTAGTACTTCTAACGCAGCTGGAATCCAACATTCACTCGAGCAAGCTATTAAAATGAGTCTGGAAGAAACGTATGGCTGGGAAGTACATACCCATGTGGGGATAGCCGGTTTTTTTGTCGATTTAGCTATTGTTGATCCTCAGCGAAAAGGTCGGTACGTGCTAGGAATCGAGTGTGATGGTATATCCTATCATAAGGCGGCTTCGGCTCGGGACCGGGATCGGCTTCGTCAATCTATTCTCCATTCTCAGGGATGGCTAATGCATCGTGTTTGGGCAATGGATTTCTTTAAGAAAAAAGAGGCAACCTTAGCAAAAATTAAGCAAGCTTATGATGAGGCATTGTCCCTTTTGGAAGAATCTGATGCTTTGACCCTTGTCTCTCCAGAACATAACATATTTTACAGATCAGAAGAAACAAAACCTGAGCTATCCGAAAATGAGTATCAAGTTGCTACGGACATCAGTGTTCCAACCCATGATCCTTATCTTCTTTATCCTGGTCAATTCAGTGAGCTGACCTTGCAGGTGTTGAAAGTAGAGTCTCCTATTCACGTAGATGAATTAACAACGCGTTTACGAGAACTTTGGGGCTGGGCCAAAGCCGGGAGCAAGTTTCGACGTTTAGTTGAAGAAAGTATTGATGTACTGGCACTTACAGAAACTGTTCAACGCCAAGAAAATGGTTTTGTGACTCTTAAAGATCATCCTCTCAAAATCCGCCGTCGCGGAGAAAACGCTCCAATTGGAACGCGTAAACCCTCTTATATTGCCCCACAGGAGCTTGAATTAGTACTAATAGAATGTACTCGCTTAGTGAAAGCGTTAACTCGGGAAGAAGCAGCAAAAGAAGCAAGTATGATGTTAGGTTTTAAAATGCTCAGTAGCGAGTTTCGTACCCTTCTTTACGAACGAATAGATAAATTATTAGAAATAGGCAGCTTGAAAGAGACGGAAGGAAAAATGCATCTTCCCTAGGTAGATAATGTTAATTCGATATATAAATAAGACTCGTATCCTTTTACTAAATAACGACTATTAAAAAGGGTATGAGTCTTATTTGTAATTCATACTACTAGCAGTATTGTATGAATATATCAAATACAAACTTTATAACTGATATGGTACGCTGTTGAGGCATAAAATGCAGTAGTAATGCCCGGCATGAGAAAATTCGCGGGCTAGTAAGTAATCCTATGGCATTTTACAAACGAACCTTTCCAAAACGTTATGAACAGTTGATTTATCATTTTCATCTCAGTGGAACAGTGAATTAATGAAATAATTTAAAATATATTTGCTAGTGAATGGTGTATTATCGGGTCTTGACCAATCAAGAAGTTACGGTATGGGACTTGGAGCTCAAAAGCAAGTCGTTGAAAATTTCAACCGGTTAAAAAGAGTAGTGCTTTTTAGCTTCACCGACTTTTAATCCGGTAAAAAAATTGATTAGCCCCAGCATCAGGCCGGCATCAGTTATTACAAAACTTACAGGGCAACCTTCCTCATTGCAAAACTGGATCGACTTACTCGGAACTTAGTCTATTCTGTACGCTGTACTTACTTAATCTTAAATCTATACCTAACTAACTTCTTAGGTCTCATACCGGGCAGGATAGTACAGGATATTGTCGGCGAGTACAACTCCTAGTTTTAGCTATCTTATTTTATTGGTAGTATCTTACTCAAGATACACTCAAGTATAATTACTCGCTTGTTAAGCCCCACTCGTTCGATCACATCATGAACTTCAGAGTACCACTCTTACTTGCCCTTTTTGTTTTTTGTTCATGCATAGCCACTGCTCAAGTTCATCTTAAAAACCTACAAGTTGAGTACACTCCAACTCCGCTGGGTATGGATGTCGAGCGTCCCCGTTTTAGCTGGCAAATGCAAACACCAACCAGAGGAGCTAGTCAAACGGCCTATCAACTGGTCGTTACGGATGAAAGGGGGCAGCCTGTTTGGGATTCTAAGAAAACAAAAAGCAGTAGTTCTCTAGCCATTCCCTACGCCGGGAAACCACTGAAAGCCCGTACCCGGTACCGGTGGCAGCTTCAGGTGTGGGATCAGTCCCATCGTGCCCACCGGTCTGAATCCTGGTTTGAAACGGGACTGATGGATACGAATGCGGAAGGCTCGGCCTGGAACGGGGCCCGGTGGATTGGTGGGACGGATACGAGTTTGGTGCTTTACTCATCTTACCTGCCCGTGTTTAAACTAAGTTATAGCCTGCAACTTGAAAAGTCTTCCACGCGGGCCAGTTTTGTCTATGGAGCCAATGACCCTCGGCTCATGGATCCCAACAAAAACCTGTTCAAGCTAGCCAATAGAAAAGATGAATCGTATCTGCGTCTTGAACTCGATATTAGTCCCTTATCCAACAACGGAACGGCTCTACTTCAGGTCTACCGGGCAGGCTATCATCCTTCGGATCATCCCGAGAAACCATTAAAAAGTTTTCCCATTCCCCTGAGTCTAATCAATGAGCAGAATAAATACGACAAGCACCGGATTTACCTGCACTCTAACCTGGGCATTTCACACTTTTATGTGGATGGCGAAGATCGAAGTCACCTCGTGGCCGAAGCCGGACTGAATCCCTTGGGTAATGGAGGTGATTTCATTGCGTTTCCCGTATTAGGCGAGATTGGGTTTTCGGTGCCGAAGGGACATACCGCCTTTTTCTCTGAGGTGAAAATTAGTAATTATCGAAGTCCTTCGAATGTTCTCTTTACCGAACCGCTTCATCAAAGCCCTTACCAGGGGATCTTTTCCGGGATACACATTAAAAATCAGGCCTACCGAGTGCAGGGTGGTCAGACGGGCGTATTGCTGACGGCCAATCCTAGTAAAGCCGCCATGCCCATGTTACGTACGACTTTTACGGCGTCGTCTGCACCACTTGTGAAAGCTCGCCTGTATGCAACCGCTCGGGGGATTTACGAAGTCTACCTCAATGGCAAACGGATTGGTCAGGACTATTTTAATCCCGGCCTAACGCAGTATAACAAAACCCACCTCTACCAAACCTACGATGTTACCAAGCAGATTCGGGCGGGAGAAAATGCGTTGGGAGCCTACTTAGGCGAAGGCTGGTGGAGCGGCGGGGCTACGTACGCCGGCGAAAACTGGAATTATTTTGGAGATCGGCAATCACTTTTGGCTCAGCTCATTCTTACCTACGCTGATGGTAGGGAGCAGATCATCGTGAGTAAGCCCCAAAGCTGGACTTATTTCGACGGGGGACCAATGGTCTACGGTAGTTTTTTTCAGGGCGAAGTCTACGACGCTTTGCGGGAACGGGCCATTGAAGGGTGGTGTACTGCTGCTTACGATGCTTCCTTATGGAAGCCGGCCCAGGAAATCGGTTTGTCGAAGCAAGTCAGTCAGGCGTATTCACTCAACAATCCCAGCGTAGCTGATTACTCGCAGGCCACGCTACGGGGACAATTTGGGCCAACCGTACAAAAGGTCCGGGAGCTTACTGCCGTATCGATGCAGGAAGTTCGTCCCGGCGTTTTTGTCTACGACATGGGTCAAAACATGGTGGGTGTTCCTGAGATCCATTTGTCAAACGTGAAAGCTGGAACCAAGCTTACCTTGCGGTATGCGGAAGTAAAATACCCGGATCTGCCGGAATATACCGGAAATCAGGGCATGATCATGCTTGAAAACATCCGGGCAGCGATGGCTCAGGATCTTTATTTTGCCCGAGGGGGAGAGGAGACGATTGCCCCCCGCTTTACCTACCACGGCTACCGCTTTGTGGAGATCACCGGAATCGATCAGCCCTTACCGCTAACGGCTGTGAAGGGAACGGTTCTTAGTTCCATTCATCAACTGGCCTCCCAGTATGAAACCTCCAATGCCAAAGTGAATAAACTTTGGGAAAACATAACCTGGTCCACGCTCGGAAACTTTCTGTCGATTCCCACCGACTGTCCCCAACGCAACGAGCGTCTGGGCTGGAGCGGCGATATTTCTGTATTTGCCCGCACTGCTACCTACCTGGCCGATTTACCGCAGTTTCTAAGCCGGCACCTGCAAGCCATGCGGGATGTGCAGCGAGCCGATGGCCGTTTTACGGACGTGGCTCCTTTGGGTGGAGGCTTCGGCGGTATACTCTGGGGAAGTGCGGCTCTGACCGTAGCCTGGGAAAGTTATCAGCAGTATGGCGATAAAGAATTACTGGCCGCCCACTATGAAGCCATGAAACGCTACACCCGCTATATCCAGGAAAAAAACATAGACCCTAAAACCGGATTGCTCACCCAGGAAAATCCGACCTTCTGGGGAAATCTGGGTGACTGGCTGGGACCAGAGCAAAACAAGAACGATAATTCACTTTTATGGGAGGCGTACTGGATTTACGATCTGGAGCTGATGCAAAAAATGGCTACTGTTTTGGGAAAAACAGCGGATGTCCGAACGTTTGAGGACTTACACCAACAGCGGAAATCCTTTTTTAATGCCACGTACGTGGAAAAGCAGAGCGGAAAAACCATTCATTCCGGCTTTAAACAAAATCCGTCAGCGACTCTGAAAGCGGGAGATGCTGTGGATACTCAGACGTCTTATGTGCTTCCGTTAGTATTTGATGCGTATGATTCAGAGCACCTTCCCAAAGCTATTGATCGCTTCGTGGAAAGCATCAAACGGGAAAGTAAGGCTGAGAACGGTACCCTCACGCCGTCGTATTCCTTAATGACGGGCTTTATTGGTACGGCCTGGATCAATAAAGCCTTATCGGACCAGGGGCATTCCGAAACGGCGTATCGGCTATTGCAACAAACCTCGTATCCTTCCTGGTTATATTCGGTTGATCAGGGAGCAACGACCATTTGGGAACGACTGAATTCGTACACACATACGAATGGATTCGGGGGCAATAACCAAATGAACTCCTTCAATCATTACTCGTTTGGAGCCATTGGGTCCTGGCTGTATAACTATTCGCTGGGCATTGAACGGGACGAAAAAGCCCCGGGCTTCAAGCATTTCCTGCTCCATCCCGAACCAGATCCTACGGGACAGATGACCTATGCTCGCGGCTATTACGATTCGATGTACGGACGTATTGAAAGTAGCTGGAAAAAGAAAGAAAAAGGGCATGTGTACCGATTCGTCATTCCCGCCAATACATCCGCAACGGTAACCTTACTAGCTCCTTCCGCCCAGGCGATCTCCATCAATGGAAAACCATTTGCGTCTCCCAAAGTCGTTAGCTACTCAAGTGCTAAAGGAAAACAAGTATTCGAGCTTCTTTCGGGGACTTATGAAATTATAGTGAAGCCTTAGTTGCCATTTTCTTTGATAAATCAATTTCGGGAATTTTTACATAATGGCAAGAGAATACCAATACCATTGTGCAAGGATTGAAGATAAGCTTTCAAAGGCTGCTGCACCAAGAAGATAAGCTCATAAACGAAGACTTACATGCATTAATACTTATCTTAAAAGCTTGAGAAAGGTTGACCAGTAGATATAGTATACTACAAAGTTTTAATAATCTTAGCCGGAACCCCAGCAACAATGGTGTTTTCGGGAACGTCCCGGTTCACTACTGCACCCGCAGCAACGATTGCGTTTTCTCCGATAGTAACTCCGGGAAGAATGGTGGCTCCAGCTCCAATCCAGGCATTTCGCTTGATGACTACTGGGCTAGGAATGAGCGTTTGACGGTCAAGCGGATCTATAGGGTGATTCTCAGAGGTAAGATTTACTCTGGGACCGATTTGTACATGATCTTCAATAATAATTCCACCAATGTCTAAAAAAGAACAGGCGTGATTAATGAAAACGTTTTTTCCCAATTGAATGTGAATACCAAAATTGGTATGAAAGGGAGGAAAAATCGTTGTCGATGGATCAATAGGGTACCCCACAATTACACTGAGTTTCTCTCTTACCTGATCTATCCCAGTGGCGGTAGCGTTCATTTCCATACATAAATGAATCGTACGTGAAACTACTTCAGCAAAATCCGGGTATTCGGGATCATCTTTTCTTAGAAGTTCTCCCGCTTTGAGCCGCTTAAATATAGTGGAGTTAGTCTTGGACTGCTGGTCAGAATGAGCACTGGTCATAGTAGATCTCTTAGGGTAAAATGTAGTTCTGGGCAACAAGCTCTCACTGTCCAGTGTTGCCATGCTACAGCTTCTTGGTCAGATGTATTGATCATCATGGGATCAAATAGTACTAGATATACTACTGATCCCATGGAAATTAAACAAGTCCTATCAGTTTGTCAGGGGTAATGGGCAAATCCCGGATTCTTTTACCCGTAGCATTGAAAACCGCATTAGCTACCGCAGCCGCAAAACCAATGATGGCAATTTCTCCCATGCCTTTAGCACCCATCGGATTAATATAGGGATCAGGCTTATCGATTAAAATGGTTTCAATGGCTGGCACATCTGCGTGTACGGGCACGTGGTAATCCCCGAAATTGTTATTGACAAATCTTCCCAAGCGGTGATCGATGAGAGCTTCTTCCGTTAAAGCCATGCCAATGCCACCGACGGCCCCGCCGATCATCTGACTGGCCGCGGTTTTGGGACTTACAATGCGACCCGCATCGGCAATGCTAATGGCTTTCGTTACTTTCACTGCCCCGGTCAACGCATGCACGTTCACCTGGACAAAATGTAAAGAGAAGGAGTACATGGAATACTTCTGCTGCTCGTCTCCGCCTTTGGATAACTGGGTTTTATCGATGACAGGCACGTTACTCTGCTGCATCAATTCTAGTAGGGAAACCTTCTTGGATGGATTGTTTCCGGCGTATAACTGACCTTCTTCCAAGACCAGGTCCTCGGGATTCTGCCCCTGTAGGGGACCCCCGGCTCCAGTTGCCAGTTGAGCCAGCTCTTTTTTAATCAGAGTACAGGTATCCATGACGGCTGAGCCGACGGTGGAAGTTACCGTTGAGCCTCCCTGCATGGGGCCGGGGGGAAGGGTGGTATCCCCGTATTCCACCTTGATTCGATCCAGGGGTACGCCCAGAACCTGATGAGCAACCAGGGTCATCGCGGTTCCCGTACCCGGCCCAATGTCCGTTACGGCACACTGAACCGTTAACGACCCATCGGATTTCAGAATAGCCCGTACGGTTGCTTGTCCGCGAGAAGCATTAAACGTTCCCGTTCCCATGCCGTAGCCGACCAACCAGTCCCCTTCACGAATGGAAGCGGGTTCACTTTTTCGCTGATTCCAGCCAATGGCTTTCGCTCCTCTTTCGTAGCCTTCTTTGAGGTTTTTAGCGGAAAAGGGACGGTTTCGCTCAGGGTCCGTTTCGGTATAATTTTTGAGTCGGAATTCAATCGGATCCATCTTGAGCTGATGGGCCATCTCATCCATGGCCGATTCTAATGCAAAGGCTCCCGTGGCTTCGCCCGGTCCCCGCATCCAGATGGGTACGCTCCGGTCCAGCGGGACGATTTTATAGCGAGTTTCCAGGTAGGCACTCTCGTACATAAACCGGGTCATGTTGACAGTAGCCTCTGTAAAATCTTCGTAGCTGGCCGTTTCGGCGGTGGCTTCGTGTACGATACCCAACAGTTTTCCATTGGCGTCGGCCCCCATGCGAATGGTTTGCAGGGTATAGGGACGGTGACCTACCAGCGTAAACATCTGACTTCGCGTCATCAGCAGCTTAACGGGTCGTCCCAGCTTCCTGGCAATAGCTACGGTGGCTACTTCCTGGGGCCAGGTTCGAAGGCCCATTCCAAAGCCTCCACCCATAAACTCAGTGTGCACGCGGATGCCTTTAGCATCGATCTTAAACGCCCGAGCCATGGCCTGTTGCGTAGCCATTACCCCCTGTGTTTTAGCATAAATCATGATCTCTTCCGGACCTGTCCAATGAGCCAGGATGCCGTGAAGTTCCATCGGGTTATGCACTTCAATGGGAATACTGTAGCTCGACTCCAGCTGCACCGGAGCGGACTCCAGAGCCTTACGATCTCCCCGGGCATAGTCGGCAAAGCGGGGTCCCTTAGGCGTAACGGCCTTACTCAGGTTTTTGCCCACCTCGGTGTGTGGTGTTTGTTTGGCATAGCTTACCTTCACCAGTGAAGCGGCGTAAGTAGCTCTTTCAAACGTATCGGCTACGACCATAGCCACCGGCTGGCCGTCAAAGAGGATTTCTTTTCCCGAAAGAATACGGTAGGTTTCACCCCCGGAGGGTGGAGCCGGGGCTGGTCCGTTGGCATTGCCCGTGACGGGCGAATCCCAACCTGGAATAGGAGGACGGTTGAGATGGGTGAATACCCCCAGCACCCCCGGAGAAGCTTCGGCTTTTTTCGTTTGAATACCAGTGATGCTACCCCGGGCAATGGTACTGCCGACGATGACGCAATAGGCCATTTTAGGCATTTCAAATTCGGCAAAGTATTTGGCTCCTCCCGTTACTTTCATTCGCCCGTCAACCCGGTCGATGGGTGGATTTTTTGGATTCTTTTCCATGGATCAGGCTAGGTTAGAGGCTCCTTTCACGCCTGGATGATGGTTTGAGGAGTCAGGGTAAGTTTGAAATCATTGTGTCCATATCCCTTAGCCCCCTGCATGGCTAACTGAGCGGCTTCTTTAAATACAGCTTCACTGGCCGTTTTGCCCCGCAAGAAGGATTCGACCTGGGGCAGCCGCCAGGGTTTATGGGCAACCCCGCCCAGAGCCAGTCGAGCCTGCTGGATGGTTTTTCCTTTCATCTCCAACGCAACGGCGGCTGAAACCAACGCAAAGGCATAGGAGCTTCGATCCCGCACCTTTACATAATGCGAATGCTGGGCAAAGTCATTGCTGGAAAGCTCAATGGATACAATTAACTCACCCGGCTGTAAGGTGTTGTCTTTTTGAGGCGTATCTCCGGGCAGGCGGTGAAAATCAGCGAAAGAAATGGTTCGAACTCCTTTCAAACCCTGGATCTGCACGGTGGCTTCCAGGGCTGCCAACGCAATGCACATATCACTCGGGTGCACGGCAATGCATTTGGAAGAGCCCCCAAAGATGGCATGCATCCGGTTCACACCCTCTAACGCTCCACAGCCCGAGGGCCCGTTGGGCTGATTTTTATCAGGACCAGCTTCTAGCGGGCTGCGTTTATTGCAGGGCATGGACGTTTCGTAAAAGTAGGAGCACCGCGTCCGCTGCATCATATTTCCGCCAACCGTAGCCATGTTGCGTAACTGGGCCGAAGCTCCGGCATTCAAAGCCAAGGAAAGCAGCGGAAAGTGTTTTTTGACTACCTCATGTTCAGCAAGCGTAGAGTTCTTCACCAGGGCTCCAATCCGCAGGCCCGTAGAAATCTCTTCAATGGTAGCCATTGGTAACTTGTTGATGTCCACCAGTTTTTCGGGAACAATAACTTCCCGTTTCACCAGATCAATAAGGTTAGTACCGCCGGCTAAAAAGTAGCTCCCCTTCTCTTTGGCATGAGCCGTGAGGGCTGACTGAGAGCTGGAAACTCTCACGTATTGAAACGGATTCATAGCTTTTCTCCTTTCGCTTTAACTTCCAGAATAGCATTGACGATGTTGGGATAAGCTCCGCAGCGACAGATATTACCACTCATAAACTCGCGAATTTCTTCGGGGGAGTCGGCGTGGCCCTCCTTGATGCAGGCGACCGCGGACATAATTTGTCCAGGGGTGCAGTACCCGCATTGAAATCCATCGTGTTTGAGAAAAGCCTGCTGCATGGGGTGTAGTTCTTCCCCTTTGGCTAGTCCTTCAATGGTGGTTACCTGGCAGCCCTCAGTGGTGATGGCCAGGGTAAGGCAGGAGTTCACCCGCTCGCCATTCACGTGCACGGTGCAGGCTCCGCACTGGCCGTAATCACAGCCTTTTTTGGTGCCCGTAAGGTGTAGCTGATCTCGCAAAAGATCGAGCAGGGTCACCCGGGCCTCCACATTCACCTGTTGGGCGATTCCGTTAACTTCCAGGCGTAAGGGGAGTTGTTCAAACGCCAGGGCTACCTGCTCATCCCAGCCTTTCTGAGCGGCGGAAACGGCCGCTCCGGGCGTGAAGGCGATGGCGGTAAGGGCCGTCGACTGCTTCAAAAAAGAGCGACGGGAGGAAGAATTAGGATTTGGCTCGTTGTTGTGCGTACTCATAAAGTCAGTTTTTTAGCTGTATGATAACCGATCATAGACCCACGTTGCAGTTATTACTCGATTTGAAAAGAAATGGATATGTCACCCGATTCTAAAGCCGCTGCCAAAGCGGCTGGGTGATCAATTTTGCCAAGCCTGGTGTAGGCATACGAAGTGCGGAAGTATTCATAAAAGAGAACTAGCGTATAGGACCCATATAGCATCAGATCGCCCATTTGAATGATTCCGGGGTTAGTAGCGTTAATAAGTAAGTTCTACAGTAAATGCCAGTAATCTAGGAAGTTAGTTAAAATAGTGTCCAATGGTAGACAAAAGTGTCTTTCATGAAGACAACTTCTTGTATACATTTTACGGTTTTGTCTACCACTTTTACCGTTCCTGGTAAGAAGTGTCTATATAGGGCGTAGATTTGAGTAAAAACAAAGGCATGATCGTCTACGATACGATAAAAAAGTATAGCGATAGGTTTAATAACCGAACGCTGCACCCACTCATTAACTGGGTGGATCTGAATCAGTCGAAGCTTCTGCCACGATCAAAGTTTACCGTGCATTTCTACGCGGTCATCCTTAAAGAAACGCACTGTGGGGATTTACGTTACGGCAATCAGTATTATGATTATGCCGAAGGCACGATGGTTTTCTTTGCACCAGGGCAGGTCATTACTAACGAACCGGAGGGGGAAATGCACCAGCCCTATGGCAAAGCCCTGATTTTTCATCCCGATTTGCTGAAATGCACGAGCCTGGGCAAGCAGATTCACGAATACTCTTTTTTCGATTATCAGTCGAATGAGGCCTTGCATTTGTCTGATAAGGAGAAAGAAACGGTAAATGCCTGTTTGGGAAATATTACTACCGAAATCAGTCAAAACATTGATCGGCATAGTAAAGCGTTGATTGTAGCCAATCTTGAACTGCTGCTCAAGTACTGTACCCGCTTTTATGACCGCCAATTCATCACCCGCGAGCAGGCCAATCAAGGAATTGTCGAGCAGTTTGAATTGAAATTAAAGGAGTATTTACGCAGTGACCAGCTCAAAACCGAGGGCGTACCCACGGTTGCTCACTTTGCCCGTGAGTTACATTTATCCCCTAATTATTTCGGGGATGTCATCAAAAGGGAAACGGGCAAAACGGCCTTAGAATTCATTCAGCTTCATATCATTAATCTAGCGAAGGGATGGATATTTGATACCAATAAATCCGTTAGCGAAATTTCGTACGAATTGGGCTTTAAGTACCCTCAGCATTTTACTCGGTTCTTCAAACAGAAAGTAGGCGTAACGCCTCATGAGTATAGAAGTATGAATTAGCTGGTAGAGCCGATGCAAATAGATAAGTTCGATTTCTTTCCTACGCTGAGCCCTATAACTATGGATACTTTTTATTAAGAATCTTTACAGTAACCATACCTCAAGCATTCATGGCTAAAATTCTGATTACTGGCTCAACCGACGGTCTGGGGCTATTGGCTGCTCGGGACTTGATAACCAAAGGACATGAAGTTATCCTTCATGCTCGAAATCAAGAAAGAGCTGATCAAACCGTAGCAAGAGTTCCGGGAGCAGGGAAAGTCCTTGTAGCAAACCTGGCCCATGTAGGGGAAATTAAAGCATTAGCTTTCGAAGCTAATACCTTAGCACCTTTTGATGCTGTCATTCATAATGCAGGTATCTATCAGAACGATGAAAATGCATGGGAACCTGGTAGCTTTTCTCCTTTATTTACAGTGAACAGCCTAGCTCCTTATCTTCTGACCTGCTTGATTGAAAAACCTAAACGATTGGTTTACTTAAGTTCTTCAATGCATACTCAGGGGAAGGCGGACTTACCCAATGTATCAACTGCTAAAGATCATCAAAGACCGATTACGTATGCCGATACCAAACTGCACGATTTAATCCTGGCTATGGCCGTGGCTCGTCAGTGGAAAGAGGTGTATACCAATGCCGTAGATCCTGGCTGGGTCCCCACGAAGATGGGCGGAGTCGGGGCTCCAGATAATCTTGAGAAGGGCTTTCAGACGCAGGTTTGGCTAGCGGTGAGTACTGAAGCTGAAGCCCTAGTGAGCGGCCACTATTTTCACCATCAAAAACACGCTCGCTACCTGTCTACTGCTACTGATGTGAAGGTGCAGGAAAATTTTCTTGCTGGATGTAGGGAAATTACGGGTATAAGTCTAGACAAGAAAATTCATAGACAGCAACGTTAGAGATAAAAATAATAAAAGACCTGAATGAACTTTTAACCCATTCACTTTATAGGTTAATCAAGCTTAGGTAACCTGTTTTAAATCAACCCTCTTATGATTGCAACCAAAGGGTACGCAGCCCAGACAAAAGATTCCGGTTTAGCTCCTTGGGCGTTTAAACGCCGGGAGCTCGGTCCTCACGATGTGCAGTTTGATATCACGTACTGCGGGGTCTGTCATTCCGATTTACACCAAATTAGAGACGACTGGGGCGGTGCCATCTTTCCCATGGTACCTGGCCACGAGATTGTAGGACGGGTAGTAGGCATAGGTAGTCAGGTAACTAAATTTAGTATAGGTGATTTAGCGGGTACGGGTTGCCAGGTCGATTCCTGCCGAACCTGCGAAAATTGCCAGCATGGTCTAGAGCAGTACTGTCTGAATGGAAATAGTCAGACCTACAATGGCTTAGAGCAGGATAAAAAGACCCCCACCTACGGAGGCTATTCCAACACTATCGTCGTAAACGAAGATTTTGTGTTGCATATGCCCGAAAACCTAGATCTGGCGGCATCGGCTCCCTTATTATGTGCAGGAATCACCACGTATTCTCCACTCAGGCACTGGATGGTTGGTAAAGGACACAAACTGGCCGTAGTGGGACTGGGTGGATTAGGGCATATGGGCGTCAAGTTTGGTTTAGCTTTAGGGGCGGAAGTAACGGTATTGAGTACTTCGCCAGCGAAGGAAGATGCAGCCAAAAAGTTAGGGGCTCATCATTTTATCGTCACCAGCGATCCTGGTCAGATGCAAACAGCGGTTTCTACGTTTGATTTTATTTTGGATACGGTATCCGCCGAGCACGACTATAACCAATATCTGGCTTTACTTAAAGTAGATGGTGTGCATATCTGCGTAGGAGCTCCGCCAACGCCTTCCGCTTTGTCGGCCTTCAGCTTGATTCCAGGTCGGAAAAGTATCGCAGGTTCAGCCAACGGGGGCATTGCTGAAACGCAGGAGATGCTGGATTTCTGCGGGGAGCATAATATTGTTTCCGACATTGAGCTCATTGACATCAAAGACATCCACACTGCGTATGAACGAATGCTAAAGGGCGATGTGCGTTATCGATTTGTCATTGATATGGCTACTCTTTAATAGCCCAATCCTAGGGTCATTATCATTTTTTTGAAGTTTAGAGACGTATTCTATGAGATCTAGAAAAGGTTATCCAGTTCTAAGGCAGACGTTAGGTCTTACCCCATCCATTGTGATCTTTAGCTGGGTTATGTGGGCTATTTTTTCTTCCCAATCATTAACTGCTCAATCTCTTCAGATGAATCAGACTCCACCTCCTTATATTGCCAAAACTTCCAACTTCATGGCCATTGCTTTTCAAGTAAAAGCCGGTGATGCACAAACGTTAGTTCCTGCGAATCTAAAAGTTAAAAGTAATGAGCAGGGGCTTGTAACGGGGGGAATGGAAATCTATACGACTGATCAAACGTCCGGTATCCCTAGCTATAGTATTGCCTTTATTTATCTAGAAGTAATGAGCCAGGAGCAAGCGGGGAACTGGCCTATCTGGGGAGCCGTGAGTGATGTTAAAGCGTTGGAGCACTTTAAGCACTTTTACAATTTCCCCTATATTCATAAAAAAATAAAGATTGAAACCAGGGGAAATCAACAAATGGCTAGCATAGGGGAAGGCGAAGAAGAAGGATTGATGTTATCCTTGCAAAAGCAAATGGACAAGGCCGTTGCTAGTAAGGGGTTAGCCCGCATCTATAGCTATTCAACGGAGGGACAAATGCTTTTAACGGAAATTCCCTGGCTTGCAAGTGGTCATCAAGGGAAAGTCCTTTCACTAGAAATCAGAGCAGGTAAAAACAAGACCTTGCAGTTGTTAGAAGGCGTACAACCTTCGTACAGCCAAATCAGCACGAATGCGTTTAGTTATTCAAAGCCTTTGAAACAGTAACGATTACATCAGCCTCGCTGAAAGTAAGCTACTCCTTTTTACAGACTAATGGTTGATAATCGGGCTTTAGTCTGTAAAAAAGAGTAGTAAGTACCTCTCTTCAAGTAAACGATGATGTTAAGACTAATCAAAGTTCGGCAGTAGGGTATCAAACATTCAATGCCAGGTGTACACATTTTTTTGCCAGTAGGGTCGTTGGATCAGCCAGTTCTACTCTTTTGCCTTGGCTCACTATAGAGGTTTGATCCGGAAACATTAGCGGTAATTCCGTGCAACCTAAAATCAAAACTTCCGCTCCCCGTTGAGTTAGGTGATCAATGGCTTTGGTCAGGTCCTCTACACATTGTCCTTTCGAAAAGCCTGCTTTCACTCCCTTAGGGCCATAGATGCTCGCCATAACTTCTTTTTGAAATTCAGGCTCAGGAATTAATAGAGACAAGCCTTCTTTACTAGCGATTTCGTGATATACCTGGCTCTCAATAGTTCCACTCGTTGCTAGTAATCCAACCTTTACAGCTTTCCCATACTGCTTGATAATATGTTCAATGGTTACGTGAAGCATATGGATAATGGGAATACGCAGATGCGGCTGGATGGCTTCTATAAAGGCATGGGCCGTGTTACAGGGAATGGCGATGGCTTGAGCTCCTTCGGCTTCCAACTGCTTGCAGGTAGAAAACATCGCCAGCGTAGGATCAGCTTCATTACGCAATAAATGAGCCGTTCGATCCGGTATTTGCGGATTCTGTTCAACTACCATTTAATATGATCCTGATCCTTCTGAGCAGGGGTGTTTTTAATCACTTTTGCCATAAAGTCTACGGTGGCAGCTGGCCCCACACCTCCTAAAATTCCCAGTTTAAATTCTTTAGAAGGTTTGCGGATTTCACTAGCTAGGGCGTAGTTTACATATATTTGGTTGACATCCATCAGACGAATACCACGTCTAGCTAAGGGTTCACAAAGAAGAGAGAGTTCAGTAATACCCGGTACAATCACGCGACATCCGGTCTGTTCAAGCTCCAGACAGGCTTGATAAATATACTCTAGGGATATGCCCTCTAAATATCCCTTCTTAATGCCTTGCGGACCATACACCGCTTCCATAATGAGCGATTGCGAGCTGGGAAAAACAAGCTCATAGTCCTTAAAATAACGACTAAACAGCTTTGATTTTTTACGTAATCCGAGGCGATGATCCCTACTTTTTCATCCTTTTTTAGGGTATTCTTAAGGTAGTAACTTAAGGCGTCAAAGAGATTGAGAATGGGAATCTGAAGTTCAGTTTGAAGCTGATCAATAAAACCATGAGAAGCAAAACAGGGTAAGAGAACCTTATCTACTTGTTTGGCTTCGAAGGCTTTACAGGTGGTGTACGCGTAAAATTTACGGGAGTGTAGATCGGCCTCATTTTCTAGCCGGGCATTCATTTGCTGATAAGGATGCTGCTCAAAGAGAAAATGAAAGTCCTGCTGATTCTCCAGTACAGCTTTGGATTTCAATAATTTAAAGAAAAGATCTCCTCCTGATAAGGTACCTAATCCCCCAACAATTCCGAAAGTCTTCATAAAGTTTAATTTAAATCAAGGGGAGTAGGTTGCATCAGCCTTTTGCGGTGTCCTTTTCCCCACGCACTCAGAGCCCTAATGACTGGTTCCAGGCTTTCGGCGTACTCACTTAACGTATATTCGACTAACACGGGTGTTCCTGTATAAACACTACGTTTGATGAGCTGATGCTCTTCGAGGTCTTTTAGCTCTTTGGTTAATACTTTAGATGTAATTCCCGTCACGGCCCGCTCAATCTCCCGGAAACGAGTATTACCCGCTGAAATAGCTATGACAATCTGAAGCTTCCACTTGCCACTTAGCACGTCCAAAGCGTCCCGAATGGGTAGTAAATCCCCCGTACACTGCGAATGATCCCGTTTTTTCATATTCTTTTAGAAAGCTGGCTACCTGAAGGTAACTGCTTACTTTAAGGTAACTGCTATCTTTTGGAATGCTAATATAGCTAGATTTGTCTCATCAAAACAAAAAGAGGTAATCCCATGAGTACGATTTTAGTAACCGGAGCGACCGGACATTTAGGTACAGCGGTAGTCAATGAGTTGTTAACCAAAGTAGACCCTAGTTCGATCTCAGTCTTAGTTCGGGATTTACCAAAGGCTGAAGCCCTGCAAGCAAAGGGGGTAACGGTTTTGCAAGGGGATTATAGCGATTATAATTCTTTAGTCAATGCTTTTCAAGGGTTTGACAAACTATACTTTGTTTCTTCTAGTGAAATCATCAACCGTTTGGCCCAGCATGAAAATGTAGTTAAAGCCGCTAAAGAAGCTAACGTAGGACATATTTTTTACACGAGTGCTCAGCGTAAATCCGAAGATGGCACTTCACCCATTGCTTTGGTAGGGGATGCTCACTATAAAACCGATCAGCTCATTCAAGCTTCGGGACTTACCTACACCATCTTAAAACATGGATTATACTCGGATATTTTACCGATGTTCATGGGAGCTAATGTAGTCGAAACCGGAACCATTTTCTTACCCGCTGGAGAAGGCAAAACCTCTTTTGCCAGTCGGAACGATATGGCCGCCGCTGCTGCCATACTGCTCACCACAGAAGGCCACGAAAATAAAATCTATGAACTGGGTGGCGTAACGGCTAAATCCTTTCATGATATTGCTGGAATGCTTAGCCGGTTATCAGGCAAAACCATTGAGTACGTTTCGCCTTCCGCTGAAGTATTCGCTCAGCAATTGAAAAGCTTTGGTGTACCTGAGGAAGCCATCCAAGGGGCATCAACGTTCTGCCTGGCCATCGCTCAGGGTGAATTTAACTTTCCTTCTAGGGATTTGGAAACGATTTTAGGAAGAAAGCCGGAGAGCGTGGAAACGTTTTTGAAAAAAGCCTATTCATTATAACTGCCAGTAAAGTACGGCTTGTAGCTTCAGGCGTTCAACCGCTAAGGCATAGGCCGTGCTATTTCCCCCCCCTTATGATTTCGAATTAGATGATCTATGAACGTTAAAAAGATTATTTCTACCGGCCTTACGGTGCTGGTAGTAGGCATGGTGGTAATGAGCGGTGTAATGAAGTTAGCAGGTAATCCTGAAGGTAACCATATGCTTGAAGCCGTTGGTGTGGGTTCTTTTCGCTTAGGGCTGGGACTTGCCGAGATCATTTTTGCGGCTTTATTTGCCTTCCCTAAAACGATGAAGCTCGGGTTCATTCTTTTATCCTGCTATTTTGCGGGAGCCCTGGCTACTGAACTTTCCCACCAAGTGAATCCTAATGCTCTGGTACTTTTAGTATTAATTTGGGCCACTGCCTTTCTCAGAGACCGTTCTGTATTTATATGAACGACCACTCACCTTTATACTCAGCTAGCAATCAATCGAGTGTATGCCACCTTTTTCGTTTGAGCTTATCAAGGTTAATACGGCGGTTGTTCCTGCTTCTCATTTTATGCATTCCTCTCCACAGCAGTACTAAGAAACCAGGTCACTGGTCAATTATTAAAAAGCAGATTACCTTGACGTAACTAAAGTTTTTAGAAAGCCAGGGACTCCTACATTTGTAAGAGCACAAGCCAGTGCAAATCCCAACTTGTCAAGGAGTTACGTACCATTGACAAAAAGCCAGGGAGCACTTACAGCATTCATTTTAAATACTTTCAAGTAAAAGCCATGACTACAGAAACGTTGCAAACCAAAGAAGAACTAAGAAATTTAATTGACGCCTATGCTTATCTAGGGGATGAGAAAAAATCTCGGAGCAGATGGGCTTATTCACTCCCGATGCCACCTATAAAGTCTACATGAATGGTAATTTGGTAGCTGAAACCGTGGGAACGCAAAACCTGGAGCATGAATTTAATGGCCACGCTTCTCAGGTAAAAACCTATTTTACGCTCAATGGCCAGCATACTGTAAAAATTGATGGAGCCAGTGCTACGGGTGTATCTTTCTCTCAAATCAAAATGATCCGCGGCTCTGAAGGCCCGGATGTGCTTACCGATTATAGTGTCAAATACGAAGACACCTACGTACTTGAAAATGGGAAATGGTTCATCAAAGCCCGGATTGGACATTTTGTCATCGTCGAAGCAAGACCCTTAGCTCAATAAGCTTACTTGAACCCATACTTAATTAGATAGATAATTAGGTATGGGTTTCTGCTCGTATACGTATCATATGGAGCTAATTTCTAGACACTTTATGAATATAAATGAAATTTTTCATTCAAAAATTGAGCCGCAATTTGCTGATTTACTTGGCCCCGCTTCATTACGACCGTTCGAGTGTACAATAAGAACGGTATCTACGCAAGAGCTTAGGGCTACTTATATTCTCTTTTCAATCGAAGAAGAATATTCTCTGGAGCAGTTTAAAGAGTACATCCAACATAGCCCGGAGTATTTAGCCATCGATGATGTCATCCAACAGGTAAAGCACTTAGAAGCGTTGCTCGCACAAATGATTCATGTGGAGCATTTTAAGCAATGGAAGTTACAGAGGCTACAAATTGCTTCGGGGATAACGCTCCTTTTACTTATGAAAGAAAGAGTTAACCTTCATTTAGTGACTACGCCAGAGATAGAATACCTTCGAAGTCTACTCAATAGTGAACCTTTTCAAGAAGCTATACGAATACAATATCTAGATTAGATTGGCGATCTATCTTAATAATGCCTATAAATATTAGACAAGCAGAGCAATTGGTAAACGGTAGAAAACAGGACCGCCAGGTGTACTACGAGGTTATTCTTTGCATGTCAACGTTTAAGGGCTTTTCTATGCAAAAAATAATATCAAGCCTCACTTCAAAACGATTATCTCAAATGCGGCGGGAGCTAGAAACCCATTAGCTCATTGAGCGATCAGTATACCACGATGCTCGCCCAACCTTGTAAACGGGCTGACTGAAAAAGGGAAAGGTGTACTCCCCTGCCTTGAGTCATTACTCGAATGGAGGGAACAAGACTCAGAATCTGATTCTACCCTAAGTCATCGTAATAACTTGGCGGTTGCTTGTATTTAGTTTTTACGTATATGCATAAGCGGTATATGGTCTAACTCGAGAACTCGTTTTTTAATTTTTCGCGGTGCATCAACCCCCATTCACTCAAAGCGATGACTACGTCTAACAGCGTATAACTGTAAGGCTTAAGCTCATACTCAACGACTAAAGGGTAACTCTCGATCACCTTTCTTTGAATGAATCCGTTTTCCTCTAAGTCTTTTAGTTCATTCGATAAAATTTTAGACGAAATGCCAATCACCCCACGAAGTAGCTCATTAAATCGCTGATTGCCTCCAAACAGAGCCATTAGAATAGGAAGTTTCCACTTACCACCAATGGCGTAGAGTGCATCTTTAACCGCACTCAAATCGCCGATGCATTCAGGCAGGTCAGCAGCATTAGTGATAAACTTTTGATTTTTTATCATAGCAGAAATAGTCGCAATTAGGTTTCTAAAGATCAGTTAGTAACTACTGGTAAGTAAATATAATTCATTTTGTAAGCGGGCCTACCCGTTTTACTTATAAAGCAATGGTGTATACCATTGGACGGAACCAGCACTAAAAGACTTCTGATCTTTTAAAAGTGCTGGACTCTGCAAACCCTATAACTCTCTTTGCTCTGAATTTATGTATAGTAACTCCAGATCCTTTGATGCAAAGGGAGTAAGGGGACCAGTAACATAGAATGTAACTATACAGGAATCTAAATCACTATATAAAGACAAACACGATTACAAGCAATGTCAACTAGCCCAATCAATCCAGCCGATGCAATTGCGATACTAGGTCAGTAAAAGTCAAAAAACAATTCTATGAAATACAAACTATTGGGGCAACGTACCGGTTTGCCCGTAAGTGAGTTAGCATTGGGTACGGCCATCTTTGGCAATGCTTGGGGTTATGGTGTGGATGAAGCAGAAATAGCGAATATCATTTCACTCTATGCTGAGCAGGGAGGAAACCTGATTGATACGGCCGATACTTATCAATGGGGAGAATCCGAACAATTAGTTGGCAAAATGCTTAAAGACAAACGAAATGATTTTGTCATTGCCTCTAAATACACGCGTGATACGGTTGCTTCTCCCTCCCTAGCTACCCTTGGCAATCATCGCAAGAATATGGTGCAGGCGGTGGAAGCTAGCCTAAAGCGATTAAAGACCGATCGCATCGACCTCTATTTTGCTCACATGGATGATTCGTATACTCCCATAGAGGAAGTGGTCAGAGGGCTCGATGACTTAGTGCGAGCTGGAAAAATTGTATACGGTGGTCTATCTAATTTTCCGCGCGTGATGCATCCTGCGGCGACTTTGACTAACCTTAGAGGGTGGGCTCCCTTAGTGGCCGTTGAATTAGAATACAGCCTACTTCAACGAGCAACGGAGCGGGAGCTTCTTCCGATGGCAGAAGGATTTGGCTTGGGCGTGCTGGCCTGGTCGCCTTTAGCGGGAGGACTCTTAACGGGTAAATATCGCAACGGAGAATCGGGCCGAGCCACTGCATTAAAGGGAAGTATTCCTTATGAAGGCTCCTCACTATCAGAAAAAGTGCTCGATGAGCTATTCGCTATAGCCAATGAAACGAGTACGAATCCAGGGCAAGTGGCCCTGGCCTGGACGATGAGTAAGGGTGTCATTCCCGTGATTGGTCCTCGAACACAGACTCAATTAGCCGATAATTTAAAAGCATCCGAGCTACAATTAAGCCCTTCACAAATCGATCGATTGGATCAAGCAAGCGTCATTAGGCAAGGGTATCCCTATGACTTGATCTACTCAGCTGACCAAAGAAAAGCGATGACTGGCAATAGACTGGATCTCATTGAGCACCCTTTCAAAGTAGTCTTATAATTCAATAGTATCAAAAGTTTCTTCACATTAATCGAATATGGAAAATATTAGTGCAAATTTTCAACGTCTGGCTACTAAGGTTGTCGTAATTACCGGAGGTAATACGGGGATTGGTCTGGCTACAGCCAAGCTTTTTGTGGAACATGGAGCTCATGTCTACATCACCGGACGTAGCCAGCAAACACTAGATGAAGCCGTCTCTGAGTTAGGTGATCAGATTACCGCCGTTAAAGCTGATAGTTCTAAAGTTGAAGATCTTGAACAGCTCTACTCAAGTATTAAAGCTAAACATGGAAGAATTGATGTCCTGTTTGCCAATGCGGGCATTGCTCAGTGGGAGCCACTAGGATATATTACGGAAGCTTCGATTGACGAGATTTTTAGTATTAATGTCAAAGGTACTGTTTTCACTGTGCAAAAGGCGTTACCTCTAATGAGTGCAGGTGGTAGTATCATTTTAAACGGTTCTATTAGTGCTTCGATGGGAACACCGGCCATGAGCGTATACAGTGCCAGCAAAGCAGCGATTCGTAGTCTGGCTCGCTCTTGGGCACAGGATCTTCGAGGTACGGGAATTCGTGTCAATGTGCTTTCTCCCGGCCCAACGGCAACAAAAGGCGTGATGGACGGTCTTTCTAAAACGGGTCAAATGGAAGCCATGATGGAAGGGATCAGAGCTCAAAGCCCACTGGGCCGGATGGGTGAACCAGTAGAGATTGCCGCCGCCGCTCTTTTTCTAGCCTCTGAGGAAAGTAGTTTTATGACGGGAAGCGAGCTGACGGCTGACGGAGGATTAGGACAGATTTAAGCGTAATTATTGATCGCAAGAATATAGAGAATCAATCTGCGAAGCTATCGCTATCACATTTAATGGAGAGAGGCTATTGATTGTATAATCAATAGCCTCTCTCCATGAGCCAAAGTTCGCTACCGGTAGCTCCTGATCGTGTTTGAAAATACCCGATTTATCACTCGTGCAAAGCTGAATTATTGAACTGATATTGATGTTTAGGCTGTCAGTTCTGTTCTGGCCTGATAAACCCCAATATATGAAGAGCATGGTTCTGATTGGCCTTGTGCGTTAGATTCCCATGATTGTTGGCTGGAATGGATGATTTGGCTGGGTTAATCTTCTTGGCCTTTTCAGGTACTCTTTTATATAGGTCTGTGAGGGTGTGCTTGTAACCTGCTGCCTCCTTATGCTTTGCAATACCTTTCTCATTGGATAAAGTAGTTCAGAGCGTCTTTATCTACTTAGATCTTACTTTGATTTAAAGCTGACTACTTATTAAGCCCCTACTAATTTTTGGCTTTACACTTTATGTACGTATATCAAAGTACGTAACCAAAGGGATTGTCCTGTACTAAGTCGATTCCAACCTATTTCTATATTCGCCTGGAGTTACGCCCAATAATTTCTTCACGTAGCGGGTGAAAAAGGAATGGCTGCTAAATTCCATTTCATTCGCGATTTCTGAAATGTTGAGTGCTTTGTTTTGCAATAGCATAATGATCCGCTCTTTGGCGTAACGTTGGATCCATTCAGAAGCAGTAATCCCAGAATGAATTTTACACAGATGGTTCAAATATTTTGGAGTTATATTCAACTGTCTACTATAAAACTGAACCTCCCGGTGCTGCATGCAATATTGCTGTAGTAACTCAATAAACTGTTCATATAAACTACCCGTTTGCAGGCTGTGTTTTCGTTGTTCATATTCATCGGCAAAGGTGTCCCACATATCCAGCACGAATAACTTCATTCTCAGATTCAGATATTCTGCGTAGAATCGGTGATCCGTATCGAGAGAATGCTGGTATAGACTTTCAAAGTTGTTTAGTATTCTTTTTCGATGGCGATCGGATTGTATCGTTTTTACGGGATGCACGCGGCTATGCAGCAAAGCGTTGATACTCCAACTCTGATCGGGAATATTATCCATCAAAAATTCTTTCCCAGCCAGTAAGGCAGTGGCTTTGAAATTTTTTGAAAACTGCAATCCCGACAACCTGCTTTCGGCAAACCAGAAAAGAAACTGTCCGGCTTTGCATTCCATCGGCTGATCATTAAACAAAAACTTGATACTACCTGCCTGGCAGTATAAATGCGTGTGATAGAGCTTTTGAAAATGCTTCGGAAAGTCGCCTTCGCGGGTGATTACGACCAGCAAAACTTTGGGGGCAACACTAAGATCTATTGGTTCCATATCTTCGCGTAAAGATAGGTGATATGTGACATTATTGGCGTGTTTAATGTCACAATCAGGAAGTACCCGCTGCCTACCTTTGTAATCAAATCAATAACCATTCGTACCATTAAGGGTGCTCTGGATGCTTTACAACCCTAATTCAATTTTTATCACCTATGAACTGCTACAGAAATGTTACCTCCGTATTTTATACGATTCTAGTTGGCTTCCTGTTGAGTTGTAGCCCTACAGCCAAAACCGATACGGTCGAATCCAACGCCATTTTTCCCAAAGGCAAGCGTGGGCCAGCCGAAAACTTCACTGGCAATGCTTGGAATATAGGATTAGTAGATGCCGATTCTGCCTATACGACTTCTGTCGGCAATGTCTATTTCGAGCCAGGTGCCCGAAGCAACTGGCATACGCATCCCGGTGGCCAGATTCTGATTATCACTGCTGGCGTTGGCTTCCACCAAATAGTTGGTCAGCCCAAGCAAATATTACGCAAGGGAGATGTGGTAAAGTGTCCACCCAATACGCTTCACTGGCACGGGGCCAGCCCAGACGTAGGCATGCAACAACTTTATATTGTTCCTAATACGGACAAAGGCATCGTGGAATGGAAGCAGCCGGTGACCGATCAAGAATACAACGGTCAATAGCTTAATTAACCAGATCCCTCTATTGGTAGGTACACTAAAAGCAGGCATGAAATATTGAGGAGACGAGCTGGATTAGGAAAAAGTATTTGCCGCTTAGGTGAATGAGCTAAACGATAGGGCTACTATCACCTGCTAAGTAACATTAGTTGAAAACAGAAAACAATACAATGATTTTAAATGAAACATACACCTTGTCGAATGGTGTTGAAATCCCAAAACTTGGCTTGGGTACATGGTTTATAAGCAATGAGAACGCCGGTAAGGCTGTCGTAGAAGCCGTGCAAGCGGGTTATCGTCACATTGATACGGCACAGGCCTACCAGAACGAACCAGGCGTCGGAGAGGGCATCAGAAATGCAGGTATCGCCAGAGAGGAGCTTTTTATAACCACCAAGCTTGCCGCGGAGATCAAATCCTACCAGGAGGCTATTGCCTCGATTGATGGATCTTTACAGGCTCTTGGTCTGGACTATATAGATCTGATGATTATTCACAGTCCCCAGCCTTGGGCAGAATATGGCCAGGCCGACCGGTATTTTGAAGGCAACAAAGAAGCCTGGCGGGCTTTGGAGGATGCCTATAAGGCTGGCAAGCTGAGAGCAATTGGTTTGTCAAACTTCGAAGAACCTGATATTAGCAATATTCTCGCCTCTGCCCACGTCAAGCCGATGGTGAATCAGATCTTGGCACACATCAGTAACACTCCCCATGAGATGATTAAGTTTTGCAAAGAAAACCAAATCCTTGTCGAAGCTTATTCGCCAATCGGGCATGGGGAACTTTTGAAAAATCAGCAGGTGAACGAAATCGCTCAAAAATACGGGGTAAGCATACCGCAAGTAGCTATTCGCTATGCGTTAGAGCTTGGGATGCTACCGTTGCCGAAGACAGCCAACCCGGCACACATGAAATCCAACGCAGCAGTCGATTTTGAAATTAGCACGCAAGATATGAAACTGCTTATGAATATTGAGACCATCAAAGACTATGGACAGGCAAGCCATTTTCCAGTTTACACTAAAAGATAAGACTGATCAGCAGTTGTGAAGCATAACAAACATTTGAAACCATGGAAATTATAAAAATGGAGAGCAAGCCTCAACCAAGGGTCCTGAGCAGTGGTTCTCCGGAAACGTCAGAATAGACCCCTTATTTGGGAAAAAAGAAGCTACGGTTGGATCAGGTTCACTGGTCACTTTCGAGCCCGGAGCAAGGACAGCCTGGCATACGCATCCGGCGGGCCAAACCCTTATTGTGGTTTCGGGCCTTGGATGGGTGCAAAAGGAAGGTGGACCCATTCAGGAGATACAACCGGGTGATGTGGTGTATTTTGAACCCAACGAAAAGCACTGGCATGGTGCTTCTAGCAGCAAGGCCATGAGTCATATTGCCATCCAGGAAGCAGTGGACGGACAGGTCGTCACCTGGATGGAACAAGTCAGTGAAGAGCAATACCAAAAACCTTAAAATATGCCACACTTAGCTATAAAGCTTTTGGAAGGAAAGACCGAGGAACAGAAACAGAAGCTGGCCCTGGCCTTGATCAAAGCCGCACGTGAGGTAATCGGTTATGGTGATGAATCTTATTCGGTGACCATTGAGGACTTTTCTACTAAGAGCTGGTTCGATACGGTTTACGAGCAGGAGATCATGGGTAAAAAAGACATTCTCTACAAAGCACCTGGTTACAAAGATTACCGCAAGTGAGCAGGCTGTATCTATCCGCTTGCTTTAACTATATAAAATGATGAGCAGTAACGAAAACAAGTTTCCGGCCCAAGAACTACAGCTTATCGACCAAGCTGATGACTTGAAAATTTCGCCTCTTCGTGCTGACGGAGTAAGTTTTGGCACGCCGACTTGGATATGGTCAGTTGTGGTGGATGGGAATTTGTATGTGCGTGCCTATAACGGTAAATCCAGCAGTTGGTATCGATCAGCCGTGCAAATGCAGATCGGCCGCATCCATGCAGCAGGTAAGGTAACTGATGTAACCTTCGAAACGGTCTCAAGGAATCTGGATGCGGCCATTGATCAGGCCTATGCGGCTAAATATACGGGCAGCCCGTATTTGGCCCCCATGCTCAGCGAACGCACAAAGCAAGCCACCATTCGCATCCTGGCCCGATAGGGCCGAATAAAATACGAAGTGAAAGTCTTGCCAGTTCCAGACAATCGGAATCGCTCATTGCAGCAGTTGCAAATGAGCGATTCCGATTGTCTAGTTTTATTCCATTTATGCTTGTTGCATAACTTGAATTATGTTAAGCATTACACAAATTAGGATATAGTCCGGTGCATCTTCTCCTTTAGTAGTTAAGCTTAGTTACTGCTTAGTTACTGCTTAGTTACTTTTGATTCTCTTCCGCTAGCCAACGAGCCATATTCTTTCCTCTTTCGGTAAGCATATACCGCTGTAATGGACTATTAGGTCTTGTTTTGATAACTTGACTAACTATTTTTAATACAAGTAATGGCTCTAGGTACCGTTCCACATTCTTAGTCTGATTACTCAAGCCAATCCCTTTTAAAACCTCTTTTCTTTTCATGGGGGGATTATTAGCCATGGCTGAAATAATGGCAAGCGAAAGAGGCTCTAGTTTTTCTACTACCGACTTATAGGTTTTAATCTGTTCTTGAGAGAGTGGAATTTCTTCGTTAGCGAAGATATGATCTAGATAATATTTTAATAATGCATCCGTTTTCAGTGGCCGGAAATTAACGGAAATCTTTTCTTCTTTCTTGGTGAATTCAGGATGTATGGGAAAGGTGACTTCAAAGTACGTACGCTCGTCATCAACGTCAAATTCAGCCACTGGGGAGCCGTTCTGCTTCAAAGATTTCATAATCAAAGCTATACCCGTGGCATGACCTTCCGTCAGTCGTAAGGCTTTCAGGAAATCGCCTATCTTCGATTCCGATACCGTTTAGGTCTGGGGTGCCCAAGGCGTAGATCATCCAGCTTTACAGACCGATCAGGCCCTCCCGAATTAAAAAGTATAATCTTATCTGGATGGATAAATACCTTAATGGGTTCTCTGACCTGATAATCCCGGTGGAAAATGCAGTTAGCAATGGCTTCTTGTAAAGCAATCAAGGGGTAATTGAAGACCCGAATTGATTCTGCCTGGGATTCGAGCTTGATCACCTTCTCTAAAAGTACCTGTGAAACCATATAATCGGTGAGTTGCCTGATCTGATGGTGAACGGGTCCAGTAAAGCGAGTTTCGGTGAAGTCTCGATCGGCGGGGCCCTGGGTGTACCGGACTACTTCGATATAGGTATAAGGGAAGAACCGATCGGGCCGCTCCGAGAAAAGCATCAAGGAGACGTTACGAGGGAATTCTTGCTCTATGGGTCCAGAAAGCAAAGCCATCTGCTGGAGTAAATCCCGCTTAGCGGTTTGTTCCAGGTTATCCAAGAGCCGGCTATTCGTTTGCTGCAAGTACTCTCTGATCCAGAATAAAGAAATATCGTCCAAGCTGGCCTGCGTATTGGGGCGATCATCAAAGGGTATTTGATTGGCTAAACTAATGAGTTCCTGTTGCTCGGGCAGAGAAGCTTTGACGGAATTGGCATACTTGCGAATATAATAGTGAAAGGTCTTCTGCTTATCGGTAATAACTTCCGGTACCTGGTGAGGCCGATTAGAGCTTCCTGGTATCCAGATCACCAATAGCTTCTTTTGATCTACGTCTTCAATGAAAAGCCTGGGGTAGTATTCGGGCCGAATGAGTTGATTGAATCCGATCATTTCCCGTTGGATCTTATCCAATTGCTCCAATGGCAGTCCCTTAACCGGACGCTGAGCAATGCCATCCCTTTCCTCAATCCCGACGATAATATACCCGCCTCCCAAGTTATCAAAGTCGTTAGCAAAGGCACAGATACTGCGGTAAATGGCATTCGGATTCCAGCCTTCTTTGAACTCAACGCGGTCTGACTCGACCGAGGTATGATTAATAAGACTTTCTAAATCAATGGGTAAACTCATGAAGGTGTTGAAAAATGAACTTGAAAATAAGCTCTTTTCTCAAATTTTTTACTTTCATCTTGTAAATGAATCAATCGTCTGAAAATTACGAATGGATCTGTAATTGATAAAAGGACTAATCAATAGTTAGGCTAAAACGGTTATTTCTCAAAAGTGACCAATATAAGAGAAATGACAATAATCCTATGGCCTTTTACAAACAACTTCTGTAAATGGTTACAGATTAGAATGCACCTTTCATGAGCATGGCATAGTTGGCAAGCCGTCTAGCTTTTATAGAATAATTTCGGCGTGAAGTGTATGTCCTTCGGGAAGTTTCGCGAAAAAATCTGCTCAAAACCTATGCTTAGGACTCACAGCTGGCATCGCAGGCTAACTCCCAGGACATGTCACCTATAAATAACTTACCCTAATGCTGGATGGAACGGAACCTGTTTTGAGCTTATAGGAGCTGTTCACCTGTGCATGAGTTAAGTAACATGCTATGACGACTACGCAATAAAAGGCCCACCTGGGGAAATATCCAGGCAGGCCTTTTTGGGGATTTATTCAAGCAAATTAGTTATAAATAATGCATACAGTTTTTCAACGCTTCATTGACTTATCTAAATCCTTTCGCAGTGCTTCATCAGTTGAATAAATACTACGTTTGATCCTAATTCACCTGACGAAGCAGACTCCTAAGCCGCCACTATAGAGCCTCAACCTGCCCAAAGGAGCAGGGACTAAATGTTGTTTAACCCACTGCTCCACAAAGGTAAACGTTTCATTTTTAAGTTAAACAGGCTTAAACTAACCAGTTAAGACCCCTACAAGTAGGGGTATCCCCCTGTTTTTAGGGGGTGCAATTGGGGTAAATTGCACCTATGTTTCCTACCATTCAGCTTGCTACCTTTGATCCAACTTGTGAGGCAGGGGTTTGATGTTGGACTTCGCTTCTACCGAATCAAGCAGGGCAAGGTTAAACTCTTTACTTGATGCGAAGAGCCGATCTCCGTCAGTCATTTGGGTTGAAAGGGGGAAAGTGACCTAATGACTGACGGAGCTTTGCCTGACCAAAAGGATCTAACTACGTAGCCGTTAGTCTTCTACCTTCTGCTTATTGTTAGTTCACGTTAGATTGACATTGAACCTTATGAAAGGCCTGCTTAAGGATCTCCTTAAGCAGGCCTTTTGCATTTTTCAAGGTATAGACCATTCCGCTTGAGTGCCAGAACCAAAGGAAAATAGCTATCAGACCATCGTTGATGAAGGGGTAAGGGTGATCAAAAATAGTCTGGTTTCCCAGAGGAGTTGATAGCATTTCGCCCTATGTGAACTTCCTCCTAGTAAGGCTAGTACAACGCTTAAATCTGCATGATCATTGAGAACCTATAAAATGGGCAGAATTGAATTGAACCGGTCGGATGGAGTGATTCATACTTTTGATTGATAAGTAGTAACTTATTCTACTATTACTCATTTTTTAATAGTATCTTACGTCAATTTTTCATATAAAAATGGCTCGTCGTGCTTAACCAGGAATCCGCTTTTTCCACTAATTCTACTGAAGAAAACCAACGGCTCCAATTTGCTTTACAGGCTGCGGGCATCGGTACCTGGGATTTAGACATCATCCATCAACAGGTTTGGTGGGATGAACGTTGTAAGGAACTCTATGGGTTTTGCAAAGATGCTGTTGTTTCTTATGATCAGGTGCTTTCCTACATGCACAAGGAAGATCAACAGCGAGTGGATCAAGCCGTCCAATGGGCTTTGAATCCGGCCTCTGGCGGTCAATATATGATTGAATTTCGAACCATTGGAGCGGAAGACAAACGCCTGCGTTTGCTACGCTGTCAGGGAAAGGCTTACTTTGATGAACGTGGCGTGGCCTATCGTTTTTCAGGGATCGCTCAAGACATCACCGAAGAAAAAAAGCTTGCTGAAGACCTGGAGCAACAACAACTCCAGCTTCAAACGATTCTCGATCATCTCCCGGTAGGCATTTTGATTGCCGATGCAACCGAAAAGTTGCTGTATGGCAATCCGCAAATGGAACGTATGTTCATGCATACGCTTAGGGAGAGTAAGGATCTGGAATTTTATCAAACTGGGCAGCTGTTTGATCCGTTGACTAACGACCCTATTGCTCTGGAACAAATACCAATGGTGCGGACACTGCGGCACGCGGAAACAGTCGAAGGAGTTGAAGTTAAATTACGTCGGGCAGATCATACCTGGGCGTATGCTTCGGTTAATAGTGTTCCCGTCTTGAATGCTCAAGGGAAGGTACAGCTAGGCGTAGCCGCTTTTATTGACACAACCCAGCGTAAACGAGCTGAAGAAGACCTGCGTAAGAATGAGACTCTGCTACGTTCCGTTTTAGAAAGTATCTTGGATGGTGTTTACATCGGCGGTATGGAAGGGATCAGCTTAGCTAACCAGGTGGCTTTGGATCAACTAGGGTATGCCACACGTGAAGACCTGAATCGCAACATTGCCACGCTAGCTCAGGAAATTCAGACGAGAGACTATCAAACCCGTGCCATCATCCCTGCTTCTGAGCAAGCCTTTGCTAAGGCATTGGGGGGACAACGAATCATTCAGGATGTGCTCGTACGTCACCGCACAAGTCAGCAGGAACGCGTGGTTCGTTGTGCAGCAGCTCCCGTTCTAATCGATGGCAAAGTAGTTGCGGCGGTGGCTGTCAATACGGACGTTACCGAAATTAAACAGGCTGAAGAAGCCCTTCGCCTGAGTAAACAGCGTTATAAAGAATTAGCCAGTGAGCTTGAGCAGCGGGTGGAGGAAAGAACCCAGGCACTGGTAGCAGCGAATTACGATCTCAAACGCTCCAATGATCACCTGCAGCAGTTTGCTTACGTAGCCAGTCATGATTTACAGGAGCCTCTTCGTAAAATTCAAGTATTTACCAGACTATTAGCACGAGAAGAAGAAATCGGAGCGAATGAAAAAGCTAGTCATCATTTAAGTCGTATCCAGGCTGCTACCAGCCGAATGTCTTCGCTGATAAAGGACTTACTGAGTTATTCGCAGGTCGTGACCCGGCAACAAGATTTCACGCAGGTTTCTATAGATGCAATACTCGATCAGGTTTTAGATACCCTGTCCATCCCCATCCTAGAAAGAAAAGCTCAAATAACTGTAGATGCTTCCATTACTGTAGTAGGGGATGAGTTACATCTTCATCAACTCTTTCAGAATTTACTTTCCAATGCACTAAAATATACATCCCCAGAAAAGGTACCCGTCATTCATATTGCCTATCAGCGACTACAGCGTCAGCAGTTACCGATGAACATTTCGCCTACCAGTCAAGCCCAATGGTTCTATCAAATTAGCGTTGCCGATCAAGGCCTAGGATTTGATGAGCAATATGCAGATCGCATTTTTGAAGTATTCCAACGTTTACATGATAAAAACGAATATGAGGGTACAGGCATAGGGTTGGCGATTTGTCAGCGGGTCGTAGAAAGCCATGGCGGGGCTATTTCCGTAAGCAGCCAACCTGGGAAAGGCTCAACCTTTTATGTGTATCTGCCCGCTTACCAGTAGCAGTGCAGGTAAGGCGTTATACCGAAGGGCGGTTTTAACGCAGAATCTGCCCTGATGAATGAATGTGGCTAGGCATACTTAGCGGTCAGTTCCCAAGTTTATGCAAATAAAGCAATAGAAAATTCTAGCCTAACAATAAATAACCTTTACCGTAAAAGCGAAAAATAATATAATCAGGGGAGTTTGATCATAAGATTTCTACCAAAAATACTAGCTTCTTACTAGATGGAAGCGGGCTGCATTATACGTGGAAATGCCGAGCAATTTGATAGATCATACCTGCCAGAATGATCAATCCATAATAGGCCAAGATCAGGTGAAAACCCGTGAACCGTTTATTGAATCTGGCAAATTGCCTTAACCGGGCAATAGAATTTCTTCGTTCCGATGCGATAAAAGAGGAGCCACGATCAGCAGTTATGTTCTTCTCAGCAGTATCCATTGTTGTTGCTTTTTAGCAACCTTAGAGGTAAAATTGTGCCTGTCGTTAAGCGAAAAGAAATAATGGCTGATTTTCAGCAGTTTACTTTATAAAACCTATTAATTTTTAAAGGAAATTTTTTCAAAATGACAAGATGATTTTCATTTTGAAAAAAGGTCTGATCAGTCAGTAAAGTATGCTCAGATCACGTTTATAGGTGCTGTATACAAAGGGTGTCTGGCTACATGGGGTAGGGGATTTGCTAGTAAATCAGATGAGTGCCGGAACAAAAGCCTGACTGCTCAATGACTTGTTTTGCGGGTCCATTAATCAGAAAAGATCATAACTCTTTGGCTTGCTCTTAGTTAAGCAAATAGTTAACTTGATGGAAGCCACTTGTCTGGGCAGTCCACTAATCTTCGTACTGAACTTGTTTTGATTGCATGTCTTTTACCCCTTCATCACCTTCCTTTTTTACCCGTTTGAGTCGCCTGGTGCGACAACGCTTCAGCTTAGAAGAAGATCAGGATGACGCTTCAAAGGTTATTCAATCCATTAGTCGCGGAGAGTTCTCCTGCCATGAACTCCCGCTTGAGTTCCAGACCAATGACAAAGAAGAAAACGGCCATCAGGCCATCGTTGATCCAGATGTGTAAGGGGTGATCAAAAACGTGCTGGGCAACGCCCACGGAGAGACTGGTTTCCCAAACGTGGTGGTAGGATTCTGCCCCGGGTGAATTCGCCCAGAACAGGGCTGCCACAACGCTTAAAAATAAAACGATACCACTCGTATACTCCTGGTGGATGAATTTGCTAATGGGTCGAACGACCACATCAATGGGTGTTTGGCTCATCTTCGCCTCGAATCAATGGTTGCAGCGGTAAAGATAGCCTTAAGGCCTTAAGGAAGCCCCCAATGGAAGGCGAAAGTAAAGCCTTATAGAAGGCAAAGATTGAGTAGTAAAGATAAGAATAAAGGGTCCTTGGGCTGACGAATACTTACGGAAACAGGAGGAATAAACAGTAAAAAAGGCATCGGTTGAAAAAGCCTACATACAAAAATAAGCACGTTTTTGTATGTATGCTTCGATTTATAGACTCATGTGCTGCTTGTTTGGCAAATATAAGAAGAGATCATTTTAAAGGCCCATGAAGACTTCAAACGTGAGTTTGAGGCCTAGGAGCCGGAGCTTAGTAAAGTCTTACCATTTAACCGCACGTTTGCTAAGAAGCTAGAGCTACTCCGATCATTTGAATAACGGGCAAAAAGAAAGCTTGTTTAGATTCCCTAAGCAAGCTTTCTTTAGATGGGGCCTGACAGGTAACCAGCAATAAAGCTACTTGGAGCGTGAACCCGGTAGCAACCCCTTTACGCAGGACTCCGTTCGTAGGTAGATTCAAATCCCCCGAATGAATCAGCCTACTAGCCAAGTAGATTTTCAACCGCCGATAAAAAATCTTACCCTACCTAAAGGCGTAACTAAGGTCGGTTAGCCATTACTAACCCCAACGCTACAAAGATAAAGGGAATAGGATTAGTCGCTCTAGCATTAATTTAGTCGGATCAATACCCTAAAATGTAAGGGTTACAGGCGGAAAGTAGATAGATATCTAAACCTCGTATAGGCTAATACGTAAAGTAAATCCTAAAGTGTTGCATACGCCCTTAATACCTTCTTTTTAATTGATATATGACAATAAATTCACCTTACTGCTGATTGAGCTGGAGTTTTAATTTACTTCGTGTGGATCCCCGTCAGCATCATTTGGCCTAGTCTTTTACTAGGTTACGTTTTCCTTCCAACCTCTACATTCTCATCTCGCATGAATTCTGCTTCTCAATCCGCAGAGAATAGCTCACAGCCGGCTCTCTCAGCCCTGGAGTACCAAATCTTCATGGAGTCCTTTGCCCAGGCCTTCTGGGAAACCGATGCGAAGGGTATGGTTACTACCGATTCGCCCAGCTGGCGAGCCTACACTGGTCAATCGTTAGAAGAATGGCTGGGCGAGGGATGGGCCAAAGCGGTGCATCCCGACGATCAGGAATATGCCCTTTCGCAGTGGCAGGAGGCGGCCAGACTACGTCAACCCGTAAACGCGGAGTTTCGTCTACGCTCACCTACGGGTGGCTGGCGGTGGACCAACGTGCGGGCGACG